>NZ_JBSVXG010000010.1:0-67869 GCF_054070595.1 Pseudomonas sp. SDO55104_S430
CCAGTCTCCGTAGATGGTGGCTGACACTACGCATTCGCGAGCAAGCCCGCTCCCACAATGAATCGGTGTATGAACTGAAATTCTCTATAGGTACGAAAAATGACACTACCCCAAACCATGACCCACATCGAAATCACCCACCCCGGCGCCCCCGACGTCCTGCAACCGCGCCAGGTACCGGTTCCCACCCCAGAGGCAGGCGAACTGCTGATCCGCGTACACGCAGCCGGAGTCAACCGCCCCGACGTGCTGCAACGCGCCGGCCAGTACCCGATGAAACCCGGCATGAACCCGATTCCCGGGCTGGAAGTGGCCGGTGAAGTGGTGGGCGTCGGTGCCGGTGTCAGCGAGTTCGCTGTCGGCGACCGGGTCTGTGCGCTGACCAACGGCGGCGGCTATGCACAATACAGCGTGGTGCCGGCTAGTCAGGCCCTGCCGATCCCCGAGGGCATGGACTGGCTGCACGCCGCGGCAATTCCGGAAACCTACTTCACCGTCTGGGCCAACCTGTTCGAGATGGGTGGCGCGCGCAAGGGCCAGAGTGCATTGATTCACGGCGGCACCAGCGGCATCGGCACCACCGCGCTGATGCTCTGCCGCGAGTTCGGCATCGAAGCCTTCGCTACCGCAGGCAGCGGGGAAAAATGCGCGGTCGTGCGCGAACTGGGCGCCGAAGCGATCAACTATCGCGAGCAGAATTTTGCCCAGGTCATCGCTGAAAAAACCGCCGGACGCGGGGTCGACGTGGTGCTCGACATCATGGGCGGCTCGTACCTCAACGACAACGTCACGGCCCTGGCGATGGAAGGTCGACTGGTGATGCTGGGCTTCCTCGGTGGCGCGGTGGCCAAGGATGTCAACTTGCTGGCGATCATGGCCAAGCGTGCTTCGGTCACAGGGTCGTTGTTGCGTTCACGGACGAAGGAAGAGAAGGCCGAGATCGCCCGGCAACTGCGTGAACACGTCTGGCCGGTGCTGGCGGCGGGTCGGTGTTTGCCGATGATCGACAAGGTTTACCCGCTGACCGATGTAGCGCTGGCCCATGAGCGGATGGAGGCTGGGGATCATGTGGGCAAGATTGTGCTCAGCGCGACCCACTGACATGCACTGCCCTCTGTAGGAGCGAGCATGCTCGCGATGGTCGTTAACGATAACGCGGGAAACCTGACACCCCGCGGTGCCTTTGCCACCATCGCGAGCATGCTCGCTCCTACAGGGTCCGCGGTTGTATCCGGGAATGGGTGCGCGCAACGAATGCGGATGGTCGAAATTATCCCCATATCCGGCGCACATCTGTTAAAACGCGAACTTCCCGTCCATGCCGGTGCCCGCCCCCATGCCTGCTGCCCTTTTCACCCGTCTGCGCCAACGCTGGCTGCCATTGCTGTGCATGGCCTTGCTGGTCGTCGGCCTGCCGGTGAGTTGCGGCGCACTCAAATACAAAGAGCGCGAACTGCTGTTCCGAATCGAACCGGGCACGGCGGGTTGGTATCGCGGCTTGCCGCAGGATGTTCAGGAATTCGACATCAAACCCGCCAGCTTCAAGGCCGGGCAAAACCTGCATGCCTGGTGGTGGCCTGCCGCCCGTCGCGATGCGCCGTCGATCCTCTATCTGCACGGCGTGCGCTGGAACCTCACCGGTCAGGCGTTCCGCATCGAACAATTGCGCGCCATGGGCTATTCGGTGCTGGCGATCGACTACCGCGGATTCGGCCAGAGCAAGGGCGACCTGCCCTCCGAGGCCAGCGTCTACGAAGACGCCCGGGCCGCCTGGGAGCGCTTCACGCAGATGCAACCGGACGCCAACAAACGCCTTATCTACGGTCACTCTCTGGGTGGCGCCGTGGCCATCGACCTCGCGGCGGATCTGGCCGCGCGGGCGAAAAAAGACAAGACCGCGGTGCCGGTGCGCGGTCTGGTGATCGAATCGACCTTCACTTCATTAGGTGATGCCGTGGCCGAAGTGGCCGGCAACAACCTGCCGGTCAACTGGCTCCCGGTGCGCTGGCTGCTGTCGCAGAAATTCGATTCCATCGACAAGATCACCGACATCGACATGCCGCTGCTGGTGGTCCACGGCCTGGCCGATCCGTTCATGCCGTCGCGTTTCAGCCAGCAGTTGTTCAATGCCGCCAACGAGCCCAAGCGCTTGCTGCTGATCCCCGGCGGCACGCACAACAACAGCATGAGCCTGGGTGGCAGTCAGTATCGCCAGGCGCTCGACAACCTGATGAAAGTCAAACCGCAGATTGCCGGGCCGACGCTGTCACGCAGCGCGCAGGACTCCTGAAAGCTAGCGATAGCCCTGCGCCTGCAAATCAAACAACTGGGCGTAGCGCCCGCCACGGCTGAGCAGGTGCGCATGATCACCGCGCTCGAGAATCGTCCCCTGATCGAGCACGATGATGTGATCGGCATTGCGCACGCTGGAAAACCGATGGGAGATCAGCAGGGTCATGCGTTCGCGGGTATGCCGGCTGAAATGCTCGAACACCGCCGCTTCGGCTGCCGGGTCGAGGGCGGAAGTGGGCTCGTCGAGAATCAGGATGTCGGCATCGCGACGCATATAGGCGCGGGATAACGCGATCTTCTGCCACTGCCCGCCGGACAGCTCCTGCCCACCGGCAAACCATCGTCCCAACTGCGTGGCATAGCCGCGATCCAGCCGCTCGATGAACGACGCGGCCATGCCCTCGGCAGCGGCGTCGTGCCAGCGCTGCTCATCCTGAAAAGCCAGGGTGTCGCCCACGCCGATGTTCTCGCCGACAGTGAACTGGTAGCGAATGTAATCCTGAAAAATCACCCCGATGCGACGCCGCAGTGCATCTTCCTGCCACTCCTGCAAATCACTGCCATCCAGCACGATCCGACCCTGATCGGGACGATAAAGGCGGGTCAACAACTTGATCAGCGTGGTCTTGCCCGAACCGTTCTCGCCCACCAGCGCCAGGCTGCTGCCGGGGGCAAGATGAAAGCTGACGTCTTGCACTGCAGCGCGACTGGCACCCGGATAGCGGAAGCCGACGTTCTCGAAACGCAAACCATCCCCTGGCAGCGCGCCAACAGTCAGTCGCCCGGTGTCGATGACCACGGGTTCGGCAAGGTATTCATAGAGACTCGACAGATACAGGCCGTCTTCATAAAGACCGCTGATGGCACTGAGGCTGCTGCTGACCGCAGACTGCCCCTGCTTGAACAGCACCAGGTACATGGTCATCTGCCCCAGGCTGATATGGCCGTGAATCGCATCGATCACTACCCAGGCATAGGCCAGGTAAAACGCTGCGGTGCCGAGCAGGCCAAGGACAAATCCCCAGCCATCGCGGCGCAGCGTCAGGCGTCGATCCTCGGCATACAGGCGCAGGAAGGTGTCGCGGTAGCGCTTGAGCAACAGCGGCGCGAAGCCGAAAAGCTTGACCTCCTTGATGTAGGCCTCATGGGAGAGCAGCGTCTCGATGTAGGTCTGCTGGCGGCTCTCCGGCGCGCGTCGGGTAAACAGGCGGAAGGCATCGCCGGAGAAACGGGCTTCGGCAAAAAACACAGGTAGCGCGCCGATCACCAGCAGCGCCAGCGCCCACGGCGAAAAATGCACCAGCAACACGCCGAAGCTGATCAACATGATCAGGTTCTGGATCAGCCCCAGCGACTTCATTACCAACGCCAATGGCCGGGTCGAGGCTTCCCGTCGGACACGCACCAGCTTGTCGTAGAACTCGGAATTTTCGAATTGCACCAACGACAATGTCTGGGCCTTTTCCAGAATCATCGTGTTGACCTTCTGTCCCAACTGCACCCGCAACAACGACTGCTGAACCGACAGCGCCCGCTGGCTGGCGGACAGCAAGGCCAGCACGCCCGCCTCCATCAGGACATAACGCAGCACCGGCCACAAAGGCGCACTGCCCTGCTGCGTGTGCAACTGCATGGCGAACACCACGGCGTCAACAATCCGCTGCCCCAGCCAGGCTGCCAACGCCGGCAACATCCCGGCGATCAGGGTGGCCAGCACCAGGCCGAGGAACAGACCGCGGGAAGTGCCCCAGACCAGCAGCAACGCGCGCCTTGCCTGGTCAAACAACGAGGACACGCGCCCCAGGATCGGCTTCACGCCTCAGGCTCCGCCGAAGCCTCGACCCGCTCCTCCTGAAACCGCGCCCGATAACGCCCCGGGCTCTCGCCCGTCCACTTCTTGAACGCCCGATGAAACGCACTCGGCTCCTGAAAGCCCAGGTGCTCGGCGATGTCGCTGATGCTCGCGCGGCTCTGGCGCAGCTGCTCGAACGCCACCGCCCGGCGCACTTCGTCCTTGATCTCCTGATAGGAGCAGCCTTCGCGCTCCAGCTTTCGGCGAAAAGTGCTGGGACTCAGGTGCTGTTCGAGGGCGAAGGCCTGCAGGGTCGGCCAGTCGCTGTAATGGCTTTTGCGCAGGCGCTGATGCACCTGTGACGCCAAGCCATGCTGATTGCGGAAGCGGATCACCAGCCATTGCGGCGCCGTGCGCAGGAACACCTTGAGCGACGCCAGGTCCTGAACCACCGGCAGGCGCAGGAAGTGGCTGGCGAATTCGATCTCGGTTCGCTCGGCGCCGAAGGTCAGGTTCGGGCCCCAGAGCAAGGGGTCGTCGCTCAGGGGCAGGCGCTGGTGGCGGAAGTCGGCGCGGTCGATGGGAATGCGTCGGCCACCCAGCCAGCACAGCAGGCTGATCATCAGCACCAGGAAGGTTTCTTCGCCGAAACGGCTGACGTCATTGTCTGCTGCCTGGCTTTCCAGGCTGATGATCGCGCGCTTGCCGCGCACGGTCAGGGTGCCGCGAAAGTCGCGCAGGAACAGGGCGAAGTTGGCCAGGCACTGACGCATGGCCTTGTGCAGGTCCGGCTCCTGAATCAGGGCGCGGCATATCAGGGCGAACGCGCCCGGCGGCATGCCATGGGAATCGAGCCGGAAGAACTCGTCATTGAATTCGCGGATCTGTATCAGCCACAACGCCGCGAAGGCGTTGGCCGGCACCCGCGCGGTGGGCTGCCCGATCAATGCCGGGTCCACCCCGGCCTCTTCCAGCACGGCCTGCACCCGCTGCGGATCGCGCAGCCCGTGAATCATTGCCTGCACGAAATAGGTGGCCACCGAGTCCTTTTCCCGCATGTAAATGCTTCTCTCCCCAGGGTTGGAAATGGCAAAAAACGCCAGCGCCGTTGAACAGTTTCGGCATAGGACAACCGACCTGCCAGCTCTAGACTCGCGGCAATAGTACGCTTTCGACCGCCACCGCGGCGAAGGTATCGCAGCGGTTAGGACGAAGGACGGCAAGATGAATCTGCAAAACATCGGCGTGATCGGCGCTGGCACCATGGGCAACGGTATTGCGCAAGTCTGTGCGCTGGCCGGTTTCAACGTGACCCTGCTCGACATCTCCGAGAGCGCGCTGCAAAAAGCCGTCGCCACCGTTGGCAAAAACCTCGATCGTCAGGTGACCAAAGAGACCCTGACCCAGGAACAGAAAGCCGCTGCCCTGGACAAGATCCGCACCAGCACCGACTACAGCCAACTGGCCAACGCGCAGCTGGTGATCGAAGCCGCCACCGAAAACCTCGAACTGAAACTGCGCGTGCTGCAACAGATCGCCGCGCAGGTCAGCGCCGACTGCGTGATCGCGTCCAACACGTCGTCGCTGTCGATCACCCAGCTCGCCGCCAGCGTCAGCCAGCCCGAGCGCTTCATCGGCCTGCACTTCTTCAACCCGGTGCCGGTGATGGGCCTGATCGAAGTGATCCGTGGCCTGCAAACCAGCGACGCCACCCACGCCCTGGCGCTGCACATGGCCACCGCCCTGGGCAAGACCGCCATCACCGCCGGCAACCGCCCTGGGTTCGTGGTCAACCGGATTCTGGTGCCGATGATCAACGAAGCGATCCTGGTGTTCCAGGAAGGCCTGGCCAGCGCTGAAGACATCGACGCCGGCATGCGCCTGGGCTGCAACCAGCCCATCGGCCCGCTGGCCCTGGCCGACCTGATCGGCCTAGATACCCTGCTGGCGATCCTGCAAGCCTTCTACGACGGTTTCAACGACAGCAAATACCGTCCGGCGCCGCTGCTCAAGGAAATGGTTGCCGCCGGTTATCTGGGACGCAAAACGGGGCGCGGCTTCCATGCCTATGCCTGAGCGTTGCTCGCGTTTCGCCGAATACCGGGACAAGGTGCTGGAGTTGTTCGCCAGCAAGGGTTTCGGTCAGGTCGGCATGCGTGAGCTCGCCACGTGCCTGGGGCTGTCCCCGGGCTCGTTGTATCACCATTACCCGAGCAAACAGCACCTGCTGCTGGATTTGATCGAAGAGTTCTATGAGGAACTGCTGGCCACCCTCGGCCGAATCGAACAGAAGGCGCCGGCCAAGCGGGACCGGCTCGCCAATCTGATCCGCGCGCACCTGAACCTGCACCGTGAAATGCCCTGCCATTTCCGCCTGGTGGAGCGTGATGGTGGCTGCCTGAACGAAGAGCAGCAGGCGCGGGTTCGGCAGTTGCGCGAGCAGTACGAGCGCCGGCTGCTGAAGATGCTCGTCGCCCGCTCCCGCCTCGAAGAGCCTGGCCTGCTGGCCGCCGGGCATGCGATTGCCGCACTGCTCAACAATGCGCCGAGCTGGATGTCTGATCATTCGCTGGATGAACAGGCGCAGGACGAGTTGCTGGAAAACATGCTCAGCGGCGCCATCGAGCGCGTGCTGGCACCACGACGTGCGTCCGAAACCCTCACCCTGGCAAGACCGTCCCCTATCCTGTAGGAGCGAGCTTGCTCGCGATGGACGCAAGGACACCGCGGGGCATCAGATTTCCAGCGTAATCGTTGACGACCATCGCGAGCATGCTCGCTCCTACAGATCGATGAACCTCATCAACCATCGGGAGCCAAGCCATGAAAATCAATCCCTACCTCATCTTCAACGGCGACTGCAAAGCCGCTTTCACCTTCTACGCCCAAGCCCTCAAGGGCCAGCTCGAAGTCATGATGACCTTCGGCGAATCCCCTGCCGCCGAACACTTCCCCAAGGACCTGCACAACCTGATCATCCACACCCGCCTGTCCGTGGGCGACCAGGCGATCATGGGCTCGGACACCACACCGGACCGCCCCGTCGATGCCATGAGTGCCTGCTCCGTATCGCTGAATGTCGACAGCATCAAAGAGGCGGAACAGGTGTTCTCTGCGCTGGCGGACGGCGGCAACGTGCAAATGCCGCTGGAAGCCACGTTCTGGGCGGCGCGCTTCGGCATGCTGGTGGATCGCTTTGGTGTGTCGTGGATGGTCAATTGCGAGAAGGATCAGTAATTCGCCTGCCGTCGGCTTTTCTGTGGGAGCGAGCCTGCTCGCGAAAAAAGCACGGCCAACGCGTGCATTCAGGCGGCACTCTTGATCGTTGACCTCCATCGCGAGCAGGCTCGCTCCCACAGGCTTTCTGGCAACTCCCCGCTCGTCTGCTAACGTCTACCTTGCAACGTTCGCTCAGCAGCCGTTCGTCCGGAGGAGATCCGCCATGCCCGCACTCGCCCCTGCCGCGTCCTGGTCTGCCCGCGTCAAATTTTCGCTCCTGGCGGGCGGCCTCATCGCCGCGCTGCTTACGCTCAACGGCTGCGCCACCGTCGACGCCCAGACCACCGCCTATGTCGGCGTCGAACATCCGGCACCTACGTTGCCCAGCGAAGTCACCGTACTGCGCTCCGAACCCCTTCGCCCGCACATCCGTCTGGGTGAAGTGCTGATCGACGCCAGCGTCGATCCCGCCCCACCGATTACCGAAGTCGAACAGAAACTGCGCGAGGAAGCCGCCAAGCTGGGCGGTGATGCCGTGGTGGTGGTCTACGACCATATCGGCACCGTCGGCGCCTATGCCAGCGGGCCATTGTGGGCTCGCGACGTGAGAGCTGTGGAAGGACGCAAGCTCAAGGGAATCGTCATCAAATACCGGTTGTAGTCGCTGACAGCTCGGCCCCGACTCTGTCGCATAACCTTTCGTCGTAAATCAAACGAGGGGCGCAATCCGCCGCCAGCTCTGGCTTGCGGCTTGCACAGGCGGGCGTAGCGGCCGCAGAACGACATATTTCTGACACGGCAGCACCTCAAACTAACGCTTAAGGGCACCAGCAACACGCTTGGTCAGTCACCGGAGAAGGAACGTGTCAACTCTCAATGAAATCGCAGCGAACCACGCGAGAATGGCCAAGGCAAAGGAAGAGGAGGCGCTTCGACTGAGCGAGCGACAGCTGCACATCGTGGGCAGCATTGAAATTCCGTCGCTGGAGAATGAACAGAAAGTGCCGCTGCATTTGATCGCCGGGGCGCAGGATGGCCATGGCGGACAGGTGGTCGGGTTTCTGATCTGATTTCCCTGGGCAGGATTTACCGGACTGGAACTGTTCGAAATACACCTTGAGCGTAAACTGAAGAGGTGCGGCACGCATCAATAGTGCTGCACCTGGAGGTGATGCCATGCGCTCAACAATCACCAGCGCCTCGATCGTATTGCTCTCACTGTTCATGCTGCCGCCCGCCAACGCAGTGTCCTCGGTCGAAGTCGACTTCAAGAATCCCGAAAAATACACCGATGCCAGCCTCGACAGCCCGGGCTACGAGCGCGGTGCCGACGCCTACGTCATGAAAGAGCTGCGCAGCTACTTCCAGAAGCTGGGCGAACGCTACCTGCCACCCGACCAGCAACTGCAAATTGAAATACGCAACATCGACCTGGCCGGCCGCTTCGAGCCTTGGCGCCCGTATGCCTATGAAGTGCGCTTCATGCGCGAAATCACCTGGCCGAGCATCGACTTGCACTACGTGCTCAAACAAAATGGCCAGATCGTGAGCCAGGAAGACGCCCGGGTCCTTGATCAGAACTACCTGCAACGTCCGGGTCGGGCCAGCAGGAGCGACCGCCTCTATTCAGAGAAAGCCATGCTCTCGGACTGGTTCCAGAGAGAGTTCAAGGGACAACATCAGGTTGGGGTGAATTGAAAAGTCGCGCGACCGGGATCATCTCCCCTTCGCGCCAAAGAAGTGGTTCAGCAGTATCAGTTCAATAACCGCCACGATAACGCAAAGCACGACAAAGCCGGTGCTGAAAACGCGCTTGCGCCCGGAAGAACCACCGTCCCCCAGCCACATCGCGCCGCTGTACCAGATGAACAACGCGCCGCCCACGAGAACGGTGTAGTACCAAAACTTGCTCCAGAATCCCTGGTGTCGCCATTGGGTCATTTGTTGTCTTCCTTGATCCGTTTTACTTGAGCGTTGCGCACAGCCCGCCAGCTTGTCGTCAGTTTGCGCAAAGCACAATGGTCGATCAGGTCAGGCTGCTGCTCGACATCAAGCCCTCGGTCAGCAAAGACACCAGAGGTTGCACCAGGTGCTGAGTGCGGGCCTCGTCGCCGATGACCGCGACTTCGGTGGTAGGCAGGGTCGGCAACTTCTCCGAAGGCTCAATGATCCGCATGCCTTCCTGCAGGAACGACGTACCAAGCGCAGTGATCCCAAGCCCTCCCGCGACCGCCGCCTGCACGCCGATCAGATTGCTGGCAAGACAGGCCGAAGACCATTCGCGCCGCACCGACGCCATCGCCTCGATCATTATCGCGCGGTAAGCGCACGGTGGACGCATCATCACCAGGCGCACGGGACGAGACGGCTCGATTTCATAGTCTTTTGCGCAGATCCATACCAGTGGCTCACGCCAGATCACCCGGCCGCGTTGCGCGGTCGCGCTTTTCTTGCGTTTGGCAATCACCACATCAAGCTGCCCGGCTTCGTAATCGGCCAACAGATCGTTGCTCAGCCCCGTGGTGAGCTCCAGTTGCAGATCGGGATACAGCTTCGTGAAGCGCGAAAGCAACTTCGGCAACTGTGTCGGCACCAGATTTTCGGAGATCCCCAGACGCAGAAGATTCACCGCCGCAGGCTCCCGGATATCGCGAAGGAAATCGTCGAAGTGCACCATCATCTTGCGCGCCCCGACCAACAGGCGCTCACCGTCCGGCGTGAGGGTCAGCACCCGGCTGGTACGTTCAAAAACCTTCAGCCCCAAAACCTCTTCAAGCCGGATGATTTTCTGGCTCACCGCCGATTGCGACCGCGCAATGACATCCGCCGCCGCAGTAAAACTGCCCGTTTCCGCCACGGCAATGAACGCGCGCAGCAAATCGATCTCGACATCACCTGCTTGCATGATTAATTCGCCAAACTACTGAATGCGACTAAATCTATGTGCTTCAGCTCTTGATGGCAAATACCGAATATCGTGCAATTTCAGCGTTTGAGCTTGCGCTTGTTGCGGTACTGATCGATGACCACCGCGACCACGATGATCAAGCCCTTGATGATGTCCTGAATGTACGCGTCGACCCCGACGAAGGTGAACCCGCTGGCCATCACGCCAAGGATCAGGGCGCCGATGACCGTGCCGGTGATGCGCCCTACTCCGCCCGCCAGGCTGGTGCCGCCGATGACGGCTGCGGCGATCGCATCCAGTTCGTACGACATGCCCATCCCTGCCTGACCTGTCGCCGCGCGGGCCGATGCCACCACGCCCGCCAGCCCCGCCAGCAACCCGGCGATGCTGTAGACGATGACCAGATGGCGCTTGACGTTGATCCCCGAGGTACGCGCCGCCTGCATGTTGCCGCCGATGGCGTAGGTGTATTTGCCGTACTTGGTGTAGCGCAGGGCGATGTGGAAGATCACCGCCACCACCAGGAAAATGATCACCGGCATCGCGCCGTGACCGATGGCCGTGTACGGCTCCGACAGCATGCTGATCGGCTGGCCTTCGGTGTAGTAGCGCGCCAGGCCCCGGGCCGAGACCATCATGCCCAGGGTGGCAATGAATGGCGGGATCCCGGTAATGGCGATGATGCTGCCGTTGATCGCGCCCGCCAGCAGCCCGACGCCCAGACCTGCGATCACGGGAATCCACACGGGCAGATCGGTCAGCGAGGGAAACACCGCCCGGGCGAAATCCGAGGTCTGCGCCAGACTGGCGGCGATCATCGCCGACAGCGCCAGCACCGAGCCCGACGACAGGTCGATGCCGGTGGTGATGATCACTTGGGTCACGCCAATCGCCAGCAGGCCGATGATCGACACTTGCAGGATCATCAGAACCAGTCGCTGGGAGTTCATCAGGAAGCTCTGATCCCGCACGATCCAGCCGAACAATTCGAAGACCAGGCCAATGCCGATC
The DNA here is from genome assembly GCF_054070595.1 of Pseudomonas sp. SDO55104_S430. Taxonomy (NCBI): domain Bacteria; kingdom Pseudomonadati; phylum Pseudomonadota; class Gammaproteobacteria; order Pseudomonadales; family Pseudomonadaceae; genus Pseudomonas; species Pseudomonas sp. SDO55104_S430. The sequence continues at coordinate 11,223 of NZ_JBSVXG010000010.1, forward strand.
AGCACCAGGAAAATGCTCAGCTCGGTCGGAAAGCGCCGCCGGCTCTTGGCTGCTGCCGTTGTCGGTTTGTTTTCCAGTATCGCGTTCATAAGCCCTCACCCTTCTATCGCGTCATCGACCGTGGCCAGGCCACCGCCGCATCCATTAGTGAACCGCGGACATGCCCGATGCCAATTGCATCACGCGTTCCTGAGTCGCTTCGCTGCGGTCCAAAGTGCCCATCAGATCGCCCTCGTGCATGACCATCACCCGGTCACTCATGCCGAGTACTTCCGGCAGCTCCGAGGAAATCATGATCACCGCCATACCTTCACTGGCGAGACAGGAAATCAGCCGGTAGATCTCGGCCTTGGCGCCGACGTCGATCCCCCGGGTAGGCTCATCGAGAATCAGGATTCGCGGGTTGGTCATCAGCCAGCGCGCCAGCAAGGCTTTCTGCTGATTACCACCGGACAGGGTGTCGATGCACTGCTCCAGAGACGGAGTCTTGACCCGCAGCTTTTTGCACATGTCTTCGCACAATGCGCGCAAGGCTTTCTGCTGGATGAACCCGTGACCGGCGTAGTGCGGCAGCACCGCCATTTCCATGTTTTCCAGCACCGAGAGACAGGGAAAGAGGCCACTGAGTTTGCGATCTTCGGTCAACAGAGCGAAGCCCTTCTCGATTGCCATATGCGGATCGCTGATGCGCACCACCTCGCCATCCAGACGAATCTCGCCACCGTCACTTGGGGTCACGCCGAAAATCGCTTCGGCGACGTTGGTCCGCCCCGATCCCATCAACCCGGCGATACCGAGGATTTCGCCAACGTGCAGGTCGAAAGAAACCTCCTTGAAAATGCCATCGAGCCTGAGATCGCGCACCGACAGCAGCAGCTCGCCAATCGGTTTTTCGCGCTCTGGAAAGAGCTGGCTCAACTCACGGCCGACCATCATCGAGATCAGGCTGTCGCTGTCCATGCTGTCGGCCCGTTGCAAACCGATGTAGGCGCCGTCGCGAAACACCGCCACTTCATCGGCGATGGCAAACACCTCGTTCATTTTGTGGGTGATGTAGATGATGCCTTTACCCTGATTCTTCAGGTCGGCAATGATCGAAAACAGATGCGCGACTTCCTTGTCGGTGATGGCGGAGGTCGGTTCGTCCATGATCAGGATGTCGGAGTCATAGGACACGGCCTTGGCGATCTCGACCATCTGCCGTTCGGCGATGCTCAGATTGCCGACTTGCTCCTCCGGATCGAGATTGATCCGCAGACGCTCCAGCAGTTTCGCCGTGCAGCGGTGCATTTCCCGGTGGTCGATCATGTGCAAGCCATTGAGCTGCTCGCGACCGATCCAGATGTTTTCGGCGATGCTCATGTGCGGCATCAGGTTGAGCTCCTGGTGGATCATCGCGATCCCGGCCTGCAGCGCCGCGAGCGGTGTTTCGAATACCACCGGCTGGCCCCGCAGGCGCAGCTCGCCGGCGTCCGGCTGGTAGATGCCGGCAATGATTTTCATCAGGGTGGACTTGCCGGCACCATTCTCGCCCATGAGTGCCAGCACTGAACCGGGACGGACCCGCAGCTGCACGTCGGACAACGCCACCACACCGGGAAATCCTTTACTGACGTTGATGATTTCGAGCAGATATGGCTCTTCGGCAGTGTTTGCAGCGGGCTGGGCAGCGTTCAAAGGGGTGCTCGAAACGGTCGCTGAAGCGAACATGATCAGGTACTCCATCGGCAAGGCGGCAATCGCCGCCCTGCCTGCTCATTGTTGTTATTGAACGGACGGGCTATTTGAACTGATCGACGTTCTGCGGAGTGATCAGGCGAAACGGCACCCAGACCGCCGGCTCTACCGGCTCGTTCTTCGCCATTCTCACGGCAGTATCGATCGAACCATCGGCCTGGCCCTGGGCGTCCTGGAACACCGAGGCCGCCAGGGAACCCTTCTTCACGGCACTCAAACCGTCTGGCGTGCCGTCAACACCGGCAATCAACACACTGCCTTTTTCAACGCCGGCCTGCTGCAAGGCCATGGCGGCGCCGATGGCCATCTCGTCGTTATTGGAGACGATTGCGTCGAACTTGCGGCCCTGGGTCAACCAGTCGTTGACCAGGGTCATGCCTTTGTCGCGCAGCCAGGTGCCGCTCTGCTCCTGCTCGATCCTGATGTCCGGATACTTGGCCAGTACTTCCTTGACGCCCTTGGTGCGGTTAGTCGTGGAGTTGTTCGCAAGGTCCCCCAGCAGAATCACGATTTCGCCCTTGCCACCCATCTTGTCGGCCAGGTACTGCATCTGCATTTCACCGGCTTCCAGGTCGTTGGAGGCGACCGTCACCACGCCTTTTGGCAGGTTCAGGTCATCGGGGCGACGGTTGACGTAGACCAGGGGAATGCCGGCCTTCACCGCGGCTTCGGTGATTTTTTTGGTGGCGGCGGTATCCACCGGGTTGACCACGATGGCATCGACTTTCTGGCTGATAAAGCTTTCGACCTGGCTCAGTTGCTTGACCACGTCGCTGCGGGCGTCTTCGAACTGCAGCTTGACGCCATCGGGGTAGGACTTGGCTTTCTTGTCCATGGATTCGCGCAGATAGGTGAGCCAGGTGTCATCGAATTGGGACATGCTGACGCCGATCTTCATATCGGCCAGGGCAACGCCGCTGGCGAACATCAGCGACAGGGCAAGGGAGGCAAAACGGATCTTGGTCTTCATGAAAAGTCTTTCTCCACATTCTTGTTGGTTTTATGGATGAGGCGTGACGATTTCAGTAAGCGGACAAGCTGGAGGAGCGGTAAACAGGTGTGTATGGATTTTCTGGAAATGACTGTATTGGAAAATTTTTTCCATATCAATCGGTTTTAGAATTTTATTCTGATTTTGTTCCGTGGCTCGCAAACGGGCTCAATCGCACCACTTGCTGTTGTTCGAAACTCAGTCGCGCGGCGTCTAGCACGCGGGTGGTCGCCAGGGCGTCACGAGGATCCACGGGCAGCGGACCAGCGCCTTGCAACGCACGTTGCAGCTGCAGATAGAACTGATTCCAACCACCTCGCTCGGACGGCACCCGTTCGCGTTCTTCGCCATGCTCGAACCAGCCCCAGCGCCGATGCTCCTCCACGCCCCAACGTTCGCCTTCGGTTTGCGGCGAAAGCCCGGCCAGCGCCAACGCCTCTTGCCCATCCAGACCCTCGACGCTGTAGCAGCCTTGAGTGCCAGTCACGCGAAAGCGCGGGCCGGGAGTGTTTTGCAGGCAGTTGCCGGTCAGATGCGAGATCACGCCACTGGCATGGGTCAGTGACACAAAGAAGCCGTTATCGAATGCCTGGCTCGGGTCCCGGTTATCAAGTTCGGCGTATACCTGAGCCACCGGACCGAACAGCAGCAAGGCCTGATCCACCAGATGACTGCCGAGATCGCGCAAGTAACCGCCGCCACTGGCGTCGTTCACCGCCTGGGGAGCGTAACGCTCGATCCGCGACTCGAAACGCCTGACCTGACCGAGCGCGCCCGACTCGATGAGTTTGCGCACCGTCAGGAAGTCCGAGTCCCAGCGTCGATTCTGATAAACGCTAAGCAACACGCCCTGGCGCTCGGCCATGGTGATCAGGGTCTGCGCCTGTTGCGCATCGGCCGCGAACGGCTTGTCGCTGACCACGGCGACACCATGCTCGATGCCGTCGAGCACCAGCGCCGGACGCCCCTTGAGTGGCGTGGACACCACCAGCACATCGATGCCAGCCTCCACCAACTGGCCGATGCTGTCGAAAGCCGGCACACCTGGATGGTCAGTCGCCAACAATTGTCGGCGCAGCGCTGAACGGGTGACGACGCCCACGAAAATCGCCGTCGGCAAGCTGCTGATCAAGGGCGCATGAAAGAACCGACCGCCATGGCCGTAACCGACGAGTCCGATACGCATGAATCAACTCCTTTTCAGGTGAGCCGTGGCCGAGCCTTGGAAGCAGGATTACCCGCGAAGAGCCAGGCACATTCAGCATCAGTGCGACTGGCCGGACGCCTTCGCGGGCAAGCCTCGCTCCTACGGGAAATCGGTGTCAGTTGTAGAAGCTCGGGCGATCAGGGAGGGCAACCTTGACGATCGCTGCGCTGGTCTGCGCCTCGATGCATGCATCGGCGGCCACCGCGGCGGCGAAGCCATCCCAGGCCGACGGCCCACCAATCCGCCCGGCGCGAACTCCGTCGATGAACGCTTGCAACTCGACGTCATAGGCGGCGATGAAGCGATCCTTCCAGTCCATCAGGATGGCGTTGGACAGCTTCGCCCCGCTGCGCATTTGCACCTGGGAAGGTTCCGGCAGTTTGGCAATGCCGGTCTCCCCCACCACCTCGCATTGGATGTCGTAGCCATATTGGCAATTGACGAAAACCTCGACGTCGATTCGGGTGCCCTTGACGGTTTCCAGCAGCACGATCTGCGGGTCTTTCAAATGTGCGAGGGCCTTGCTGCTCTTGCGCGGGAACACCACTTGCACCGACACGTAATCGTCATCAAGCAACCAACGCAACACATCCAGTTCATGGATCAGCGTGTCGGTGATCGCCATGTCGGTCTTGTAGTGCTCGCCCACCGTGGGATTGCGGTGCGCACAGTGCAGCATCAGCGGTTCGCCGATCTGGCCGCTGTCGATCACCGATTTCAACGCACGATAGCCTTCATCGTACGGACGCATGAAACCGACCTGTACCAGCCGCTTGCCGTGGGCCACTTCCGCTTCGACGATCTTGCGGCAACCTTCGGCGGTGACGGCCAGCGGTTTCTCGCAGAACACCGGCTTGCCCGCGGCAATCGCTGCCAACACGAATTCTTCGTGGCTAGGGCCCCAGGAAGTGACGAGGATCGCATCGACCTCCGGCGCCTTGATCAGCGCATGGCCGTCGGGATAGACCTCGGCCGTCAGCTTCAGATCGGCTACGACCTTGGTCGCCTGCTGCAGATTGATGTCGGTGACAGCCACGACCTGGCTGTTGAGCAGTGTCTGGCTGCAACGACGGATGTGATCCTGACCGATGGCGCCGGTGCCGATGACGCCTAACCGTAAAGGACTGGAAAGCAGTGACATGTGAGAACTCCTTATTGTTCGATTCAAAGCAATCAGTACTGACGGGCCTTGGCCAGTCGTTCGTTAATGGTTTGCGCCACTGCATTGGTGCGAGCGCTGGTGGACACCTGGGCCACGCCGACCCGCCACCACGACAGATACCCGTGGATCATGGTCTTGGGCAGCACCTTGATGTCGATCAGCGTCGACACCGCCTGCAAACGCGCATCGGTCAACGCAGCCTGCAGCTCTTCAACGGTGGTCACCTTGTAGGTCTTGCAGCCATAGGCCGCAGCGCTCATGGCGAAATCCACCGGCACGAAATCACCGTCGAGCTTGCCGGTCTGCGAGTTGCGGAAACGGAACTCGGTGCCGAAGCTGTCCATGCCGTTGCCCATCTGCAGGTTGTTGATGCAGCCGAACGCGATGTTGTCGAACAGCACCACATTGATCTTGCGTCGCTCCTGAATCGAGGTCGCCAGCTCCGAGTGCAGCATCATGTAGGAGCCATCGCCCACCAGCGCATAGACTTCGCGCTCGGGTTCGGCGAGCTTCACGCCCAGTGCGGCGTTGATCTCATAGCCCATGCACGAATAGCCGTACTCGACGTGGTAGGTGTTCACGCCCTTGCTGCGCCAGCTGCGCTGCAAGTCACCCGGCAGGCTGCCGGCGGCGGCGACGATCACCGCGTCATCGGCGAGGCCGTCATTGAGCACACCCAGCACGCGGCTCTGGGTCAGGCAGGAGCCGGTCAGCTCAATGAACTCACGCAGCACCGCCGGGTCCATGTGGTCGTTGATTTCCGGCTCGAAATCCCGGGTCTGGTATTCGATCCGGTTCAGGCGATGCACTTCCTCGTCCAGCCGGGCTTTGGCCAGTCGCGGTTGATCGCCCCATTCGGAGCGGAAGTCGCCCAGCGCTTTGGCCAGCGCCAGCAAACCGGTTCTGGCGTCCGCCAGCAGTTGCACGCCGTCGAGCTTCAGGGCGTCGCACGGGCAGATGTTGAGGTTGAGAAATTGCACATCCGGGTGCTGGAACAATGATTTCGATGAGGTGGTGAAGTCGCTGTAGCGGGTGCCGATACCGATGATCAGATCTGCCTCCGCGGCCAGCAGGTTCGCCGCCAGGCAACCGGTTTCGCCGATGCCGCCCACGTTCAGCGGATGGCTGGAAACCACCGCACTCTTGCCGGCCTGGGTTTCGGCGAAAGGAATATCGAAGCGCTCGGCGAAGGCCTGCAATGCGCTGTTGGCGCCGGAATACCTGACCCCGCCACCGCAGATGATCAGCGGTTTGCGCTTGCCTTTGAACAGCGCCAGCGCATCCCCCAGCATCGCTTCGGTGGCTGGACGGCGTTCGATGCGGTGCACACGTTTTTGCAGGAAATAATCGGGATAGTCGTATGCCTCGCCTTGCACGTCTTGTGGCAGGGCCAGCGTCACCGCGCCGGTTTGCGCCGGGTCCGTGAGCACGCGCATCGCGTGGATCGCCGCTGTCATCAACTGCTCGGGACGGTTGATGCGATCCCAGTATTTACTGACGGCCTTGAAGGCGTCGTTGGTGCTGATGCTCAGGTCGTGGAACTGCTCGATCTGTTGCAGCACCGGGTCCGGCTGACGGCAGGCGTAGACATCGCCAGGCAGCAACAGCAACGGAATGCGGTTGGCGGTCGCGGTGGCGGCAGCGGTCAGCATGTTCGCCGCGCCGGGCCCCACTGACGCCGTACAGGCGTAGATTTTGCGCCGCAGGTGCTGCTTGGCGAAACCGATCGCCGCGTGGGCCATGCCTTGCTCATTGCGACCCTGATGGACGATCAGGTCGCCGCTGTCCTGCTCCAGAGCCTGCCCCAGTCCCAGCACGTTGCCGTGACCGAAGATGGCGAAGACCCCTGCGACGAACTTGCTCTGCACGCCATCGACTTCGATGTACTGGTTGTCGAGGAATTTCACCAGGGCCTGGGCCATGGTCAGTCTTGTTGTGGTCATGATTCGTTCCTTCAATACGGCCAGAAATCCTGTGGGAGCGCGCCTGCTCGCAATTGCGGTCTGTCAGGCGATCGCGCTGTTGAATGTGCCGCCGTCTTCGCGAGCAGGCTCACTCCCACAGTCGGGTGTCAGTTCAGGGATTTCTGCAGATGGTCCATGCTCGCGCCGATGGCCCGCTCTATATCCGCCAGGCCGTGGATGCTGTCGGCGAATGGCTCGAACGACAGGTAGCCGCCGTAACCGCTGGCGAGCAGGGTTTCGATCTGTGCCGCGTTGCCGAGGATGTCGCCCTCGCCTACAAGCACCCGGTGGCCATCACGAATGCTCGTCAAGGGTGCCTGGGCATCCTCGACACCAGAGATGTGCACCAGCCCGGTCAGCTCGGGGAAAAATTCCTGCTCCCCGGACAGGTGATGATGGAAGGTGTCATGCACCAGACGAAACACATCCTGAGCGCCGATGGCCTTGATCGCTTCCACCGCCGGGTGCTTGCGACGCAGCGAACACTCTTCGAAACCCAGAGGCTCGATAAACCCGAGAATCCCGTGATCGCGCAGGATCGGCGCCAGCTCCGTCAACGCTGTGTACAGGTCTGCGGCACGCTCTGCTTCATTGCGTGAATCGCCACGATCATTGAGTGGGCACATCACCAGCCCCCGGGCACCGCAATCGCGTGCGTAGGCGGCGAGTTTCAGGGCTTGCAGGCGACGCTCGGCATTCCACACATCAAAGGGATAAAGCGCGTTGATCGACAGTACGCAAATGCCTCTGGCTGCGCACAATTCGCGCACTTGCTCAGGCGTGGTGCCGTCCTCGATCTCGACACCTTCGAGGTCGTTACGGATCTCGATCGCGTCCGCCTTGAGGGTCGCCGCCAGTTCGATGAACGCCGGCAATGACAGGCGCGGGGCGACCATCCGGTTCAAGGCGAAACGCAGGGGTTTGCTCATTATTGTGGTTCTCCGCCAGACGTTGAGGTTCAGAGATCGAGCAGCCAGCTGTGCTGCGGATCGTTGTGGAACTGCCAGACGCGTTTGGGTCCCGCCATTACATTCAGGTAATAAGACTCGTAGCCATAAGGCACGCTGACCGGGTGATAGCCCTTGGGCACGACCACCAGATCGTTGTTCTCCACGGCCATGGCCTGATCGATGCTGCGGTCATCGGTGTAGACCCGCTGGAACACGAAGCCCTGCGGCGGGTTGATCTGGTGGTAGTAGGTTTCTTCGAGAAAGCTCTGGTGCGGCAGATCGTCGGTATCGTGTTTGTGCGGCGGATAGCTCGACGAGTGCCCAGAGGGGGTACGTACTTCCACCACCAGCAGCGAATGGGCGGGTTCGCTGTCGGGCAGAATGTCGCAGACGTAACGGGTGTTCGCCCCTTTGCCGCGCACGCTGCGTTTCATGGTCTCGGGTTTGATCAGGCGCGGCCCGAGCTGAGTTGTGGCGCTACCCGGAGCGGCGCATACGGCGATCTGCACATCACTCAAGGCCACCACCTGCGCCTGAGTACCGGGTGGCAAATAGGCGGCGAAAGGTGATTTGTCTTCGAACACCGACTGACGATCGCCGATGTTGTCCCAGGCAAACGCGCCCTGCTCCGGCGCTTCACCCTTGATGTTGACCCTTCCGCTGAGCAGCACCAGGCACAATTCCTGATCACCTGCACTGACCGGCAGCGTCTCGCCGAGGCTCAATCGGTAAGCGGCGAAACCGACGTATTCCAACTGACCTTCGCCCAACTCGACCTGGGTCCGACCGCGGGCATTGCTTTTCACCAGCAGACTCATGGCGCGACCCTCTCGTCGAGCAACGCACGCAAAGTGTCGTAGCCTTTTTTCGCGTAGACATAACTCGGCGCCACCGCCGGGTCCTGCTCGGCTTCGACCACCAGCCAGCCGTGATAATCGGCGTCCAGCAACACATCGAGCAGTGCGCGAAAGTCGATATCTCCATCGCCCGGAACGGTGAAGGTGCCGTTGATGATGCAGTCCGGGAAGCTCCACAGGTTGTTGCGCGCCAACTGCACCACGGGTTTGCGCACATCCTTGAAATGCACGTGGCAGATTCGCCCGATGTGTTTGCGCAACACCTGCAAGGGTTCACCGCCGCCCATGTAGCAATGGCCCGAATCGAACAGCAGGCCGACTTCGCTGCCGGTCAACGCCATCAGAGTGTCGATGTCCGCCGGCGATTCGACGTAAGCGCCCATGTGGTGGTGATAGGCAAGGCGCACGCCTTGGGACAGGGTGAAACGCGCCAGTTCAGTGAGCTTGTCGGCGTATTCCTGCCACGCCTGTTCGGTGTGAAACCGCGGGCGCTCGACCAGTGGAATACGCTGGCCCTGGATGGAGTCGGCAACCTCACCGTACACCAGCACACTGGCGCCGTTCTTCGCCAGCAACTCGACATGACTGCCGATGGCGTCGATTTCCTCGGCCACGGAACGGCGAGCCAGGCGGCTGGAGTACCAGCCCGATACCAGCGCCAGGTCATAGGGACGCAACACATCGCCCACGCCCTTGGCATCCTTGGGAAACTTGCCGTTGAGTTCGAAACCTTCGTAACCGATCTCCTTGCCTTCGCTCAGCGCGGTGCTCAGCGGCGTCTCGCCACCGAGGGACGGCAGGTCGTCATTGCTCCAGGAGATCGGGTTGATGCCAATTCGGATTGCGGGCATGGCTGTACCTTTTATTGTTTTTCCAGCACCTTGAAACGTGACATGGACCCTTGTGGGAGCGAGCCTGCTCGCGATCAGGCCTAAGAGGCCGCCAAGAGCATCGCGAGCAGGCTCGCTCCCACAGGATCAGTGTTCATGTATCTGAAATGTTCAGCTCCGGGCACTGCGCCAGGCATCGATCAGTTCAACGAAGATGCCTTGCACCTGGCGGATCAGCGTTTGATCGTCGATCTCACCGGCCAGCCACGCGCGGCTCGGCTCCTGGAAGATCGTGCGGCCCACGGCGAAACCGCGACAGGTCCGGCTCTTGCTGGCTTGCGCAAACCCTTCGGCCAACGCCGTCGCCGGAGCGTTCAAGCCCAGCAACACCACGCCACGGCAGTACGGATCGCGCTCCTGAATCAAATCGTCCAGTTGCTTCCACTGCTCGGCACTTTGCGCTTCGATCTTCCACCACGCCGGGTAGATGCCCAGGTTGTAGAGTCGCTTGAGCGCGCGATACAGCACGTCCGGGTGCGTCGAGGGGTGGTCCTTGGGCGGGATGATTTCCAGCAGCAGTTCATGACCGCTGACTTGCGAGGCCTGGTACAGCCCCTTGATCTGGGCCTCCTGCTCAAGGCGCAACAGGGGCTCGTCGTCGGGATGGAATTGCACCAGGCATTTGATGATCTGCTCCTGTGGCCAGGCAATCAGATTGCTGCCGATCGATCGCCCGTGTTCGAACGCCAGCGGTCGGGAGCCCTGGACCTCCACAGGCCGCGCCACCCACCAGCCACGACCGGTGGCGGCGTTCAGCGAGTCCTGACCGAATCGCTGGTCCGCCAACAGGCCGACGTCAGCCTCGATGCCCTGTTCGCGCAAATCGCTTTCGACCCGTTCGACGGCCGTAATGAACAGTTGCTTGAGTTCGCAGATAGCGTTGAGATCGCGCCCGCCCTTTTGCGCCAGCTCCACAAGTTGCCGGCGATGATCGAAGGCGAAAATGAACAGTTGCTTCCATTGTTTGCGCGGCACGCTGACCTGATGCAGGCGTTGCAGGGTGGCGTCCTGATCCGGTCGCGTGATCGGCACCGGGCTGCTGAACAGATAATCGAGTTCGGCGCGGGTCGGCATCGCCGGAGCGCAGGCATGGCGTGAAACCACCAGGCCACCGCAGGCATTGGCCAACTGGCAGCAGCGCTCATCGCTGGCATCCTCCAGCCAACCACTTAGAAAGCCCGACATGAAGGCATCCCCGGCGCCCAGTACGTTCAGCACTTCGACTCGCACGCCAGGATAAATCGCACCGTCTTCGAGCCGTTGTGGAATCGCCCCGTGAATCACTGTGCAACCTTGCGCACCGAGCTTGACCACCAGGGTCGCTTCGCTCAATCGGCGGACATTGCGCAGTGCGGTGAGCAAATCCCCGGCACCGCCGGCGATCAGGAACTCTTCTTCGGTGCCGACAATGAGATCGAAGCGCGGGAGGATTTTCTGCACGTGCTGGCTGACGCTCTGGTCGGCCACAAACCGGGTTTCGCCGTCAGCCTTGCCGGCAAGCCCCCACAACACAGGGCGGTAGTCGATATCCAGAATCCGTTTGACGTTGTGTTTGTGCGCATATTCCAGCGCCTGGACGCTGGTCTTGTAGACGCCGTCGGTGGAGAAATGCGTGCCGGTGATCAACAAGGCCTTGCTGGAGGCGATATAGGCTTCGCTGATGTCTTCGGCGCGCAACGCCATGTCGGCGCAGTTTTCACGGTAGAACACCAGCGGGAAGGTTTCGCGGTCCTTGAGACCGAGCAGCACCATTGCCGTCAGGCGCTCGTGATCGACCTTGACGGCGCTGATGTCGCATCCCTCCCGAGCCAGGGACTCCAGCAAGAAGCGTCCCATGTGATCGTCTCCCACCCGGCTCAGCATCGCCGATTTGAGCCCCAGGCGCGCGGTGCCGAAAGCGATGTTGGCGGACGATCCACCGAGGTATTTGGCGAAACTGCTCACATCCTCCAGTCGCGCCCCGACTTGCTGCGCGTAAAGGTCGACGCCAAGACGCCCCAGGCAAATCAGATCCAATTGACGTCCACTGGCAAAACGAGTCTGGCCCATGCTGGCTCCTGTTGTTTTTATCAGCCTGCGTTCACGACGATCAACGTGTCGCACACGCTTGGTGGAATCAGACTAAAACGAGCGGAAACGATAAATCAATAATTATTCCAATTATTTTTTACGTGGAATATTTTTTCCAATAGACTTCGATTCAAGCCAAGCTGGCGCGGTGCATCGTTTCAGCAACCGAGCCCTGCCCGCAAGCTCAAGATTTTGTCCGGGCCTAGCCTGTAGACTGCGCACAGCCAACCTATTGTCAGGGGACGACGCACAGCATCGTCCCCATAAGAACAAGCCAGAAGGATTCCCTATGTCCCGCACCGATCAGCCGGCTTCGACCGAGAGCACGTCAGACAGCGATCTCGTCAGCCCCCCGATCAACGCCGAGCGCCTGTTGCAACTGATCACCAACGAATACGAAAGCCTGCCACGCCAGCTCAAAAGCATCGCCAGTTACATGAGCCAGCAAAGCGATCGGATCATGGTCGACCGCATCAGCGACATCGCCCGCGAGTGCGAAGTACACCCGTCAGCCATCGTGCGGTTCTCCCAGCGCTTCGGCTTCAGCGGCTTCAGCGAAATGCAGGCGCTGTTCCGCGAGGCGTATACCCACAAAACCACGCCGGTGCAGAACTACCAGCAGCGCATTCGCAGCCTGATTGCCAACAAGTCGCAGAAAGCCAGCGGCGGCGACCTGGCGCGCGAGTGCATCGATGCCACCCTGTCGGGCATCGAACGGCTCGGACAGGAACTGGATGACCAGGCTTTCGAAAAGGCTGTGGACCTGGTGGTCAATGCCGACAACATCTACGTGGTCGGCGTGCGTCGCTCGTTCGCGGTCGCCGACTATCTGGTCTACAACCTGCAGCACACCAACAAGCGCATCCACCTGGTGTCGGGCCTGGGCGGCACCTATCGCGAGCAGATGCGCAGCGTGCGCGCCAACGACCTGGTGATCGCCATCAGCTTTACCCCGTACGGCAAGGAAACCCAGCACTGCCTGCGCATCGCCCAGCATCATCAGGCGAAAACCCTGATCATCACCGACAGCAATCTCTCGCCTCTGGCCAAACGCGCCAACACTCTGCTGCTGGTCAACGAAGGCAGTTCGTTCGCGTTCCGTTCATTGAGTGCGACTCTGTGTCTGTGCCAGGCGCTGTTCATCGCCGTGGCCTATCGACTGGAACTGAAGGTCGATGAGATTCACGAGCAGGTGGGGTTCGAAGACTGACGAGGTGGAACATTGGATCATGTGATGTAAATATTTTTTCTATAATTTGATTAGAAAGAATTTTTATTCTACAAATGAGCCTTCTGAAACTGAAAATTCAAAAGGCTCCCGTCATGCGCGAACTCGGAATCGGACTTATCGGTACAGGCTTCATGGGCCGCGCCCACGCCCTGGCTTTTCGCAACGTCAGTGCGGCATTCGAACTGCCCTTCACAATTCGCCTGGCCGCGTTGGCCGATGCCGATCCCACCCGCGCGCAAGCCTGCGCCCAGGCCTGGGGCTTTGAGCAGGCCTATGACGACTGGCAGCGCTTGATTGACGACCCGAGAGTCGACCTGATCGCCATCACCACCCCCAACCATTTGCACTACCCGATGGCGATGGCCGCGATTGCCGCGGGCAAGCCGGTGTACTGTGAAAAACCGCTGTCGGTGAGCCTCGAACAGTCCAACGCCATGCACCTGGCGGCCAGAAATGCGGGCGTAGTCACCCGTGTCGGTTACAACTACCAGCACAATCCCATCATCGGCCTGGCCCGGGAACTGATCCTGAGCGGTGAACTCGGCGAGATCGTCAGTTTTCAGGGCGAATTCAGCGAAGACTTCATGGCCGATCCCGCATCACCCTGGTCGTGGCGCTGCGAGGCCGGGCACGCGGGCGGCGCGCTGGCGGATCTGGGCAGCCACTTGCTGGCCATGGCGCGCTATCTGATCGGCGAGGTGGAAGCGGTTTGCGCCCAATTGCAGACCGTCCACGGTCAGCGTCCGGCAACAGCCGGGAGCCAGGAACTGCGCGCCATTGCCGTCGACGATCAGGTCCATGCACTGCTGCGTTTTACCCGCGGCACCAGCGGCACGTTCAGCAGCAGTTGGCTAAAGCACGGCTACAAGAATCACCTGAGTTTCGAGATCAGTGGCACCCGGGGCACCCTGTCATTCGATCAGGAACGCTTGAATGAACTACGTCTGTGTCGCGTCGGACAGGAGGGTTTCCAGCGACTGCTGGCCGGCCCGAACCTGCCCGGTTACGCCGCGTTCAGTCCCGCAGCGGGGCATCAGCTGGGTTACAACGAGTTGAAGACGCTGGAGGTGCACGAACTGATCATGGCCCTGGCCGGGCAAGGACAGACCGGCACCGATTTCGAGCAGGCCTTTGAAGTGGAACGATTGGCGACGGCGATTCGTCTGGCTGCGCGGGAGGAGCGCTGGGTGAAAGTCAGCGAGGTGTGATGGTTGATGAGTTACCAGCGCAGCCGGACCCATCGATCAAGCATGCGGGAAGAATGACCGCATGCCTGATCGATCCAGAGCATTCAATCCGCCATCGCCATTCTGAGTGCAACCGAAGCCTCAAGCAGCTTGTGCGCCTGAATCGAAACTGCCTCCGCCAACTCATCGTTTCCGGCCTGCTTGAGCGTTGCGGCCAAATCCAGCAGCTTCCCGATCTCCGTCTCAATCGAGCGAACGGATTCTCCTACCTGGTATCGGAGTGAGTGAGCCATTTCCATCCTTCCTGTGAGCGAATCGCCCGGAAGACTACATCACGTTGGATCGTTCAGTGCAGACATCACCCGACTCGCGACCCAACCATCTGTTCAGTGGAGCGTCAACGCCCTGCGACTCTCACCAATCCTGATCCTGTCCAACGCCCGATTCAGCGCATCCAGGGCATCAAGCAACGCCTTCGCCTCGGCCTCGCGTCCGTTGCCCCAGAGACGTTCGGCCATTGTGTTCAAAGCCTGGATGGCGCGCTCGATTTCGGCGGCAGTGGCGGGTGGTGGGGGTTTTGTGAGTTTGTTTGGCATGGTCGAAGTTTCCGGAAGACGGTTTGTGACGACTTGGAACGTCGCATGATTGAGCTGGAACCGGGGGCATTTCGGATGCCTCGTTGACGACTTTCTGCTACCCCATATGATCGCCCGCTGAATCGTGAAGTGATCTCTCCAGGTACCACTGCTGTAGCAACTGGCATCACTTTACCCCAAGCATGAAGAGGTCCATTAGATGGCGAGGCAATGGGACTGCAAATTATCATTCATGCCCGAACCGAAATGGATGACACGCATGAAGCTATGGATCGCAGTTTGTCTCGCCGCGGCAGTATCAGGTTGCGGCACCATCAAAACGCTGACGGACGAGGAAGGCGCCAGCGACAACCTGGCAAGGTGGAAGTCAAATTGCCAGACTATCCCTCGCGCCTACAGCGGCGCCGCTTATCA
The DNA here is from genome assembly GCF_054070595.1 of Pseudomonas sp. SDO55104_S430. NCBI lineage: Bacteria > Pseudomonadati > Pseudomonadota > Gammaproteobacteria > Pseudomonadales > Pseudomonadaceae > Pseudomonas > Pseudomonas sp. SDO55104_S430. Next base: position 26,479 of record NZ_JBSVXG010000010.1, read on the forward strand.
ATTCTGCAATTTGAATGGACCAGCCCGGTCGGGCCCTCACTGGGCCGCACCGCCCATTGTTCTGGACATGGCAGTTTCCGGTATTGCAGACACGATTCTCCTTCCTTACACCGGCTATCTGCAGTATGAGCAAGGCGACATTCAGATTCGTCGAAGGCAATAGGTATTCAGGGAGGTGAGGCTTAAGCGTTTTTTAGACATGAAAAAGCCCAACCTTTTCAGATTGGGCTAGTCATTGAACATCAGCTTACTTAGCTTTAGCGCTCTTGATATCGCTGATGATTTGCTGAGCGATAGCTTCAACCTGCTCCTTGGTCATGGCTGACATGATTCCCTCCCAAGCAGACGACGAAGTGTCGTAAGTCCGAGTGCCAATAAGGCGTCCCGACTTAATATCTGAATAATCCGCGCTGGAGTTAACCCAGGCGTTACCGACCATCACGCCCGCACCATAGCGCGCACCCGGGGTGATGTATCGAAAGTTGGTCACGTTGATCCTGATGCCTACGCCGTCTTTGTCAGCGGGGATAGAAGCTTTAGTATCCAGAAGGCTATAGCCAGCACGAGTTGCTTCGTTGTGCAGAGCTTCGGTCCACTCTTGCTTCAGACGAGGCCAATCCTCATTCTGCTGAACCTTGTTGTTGCCTTGGAAATTTACGATCAGGTTGTGTTTAGCTGACTCAGGAATGGCAAGCGACTCGGTGCCACCGCTTTTCACTTTGGCCGCACAGCCGCTCAGCAGCGATACGCCAATAAAGCACGAGGCGACGAATAGGGTTTTAGTGATTTTCATAGAATTTCCATATCCTGAAAAGCGTGCATGCACGATCAAAAAATCTCTGACAGATCGGTTCAGCAGAGAGGTAGAGTTGTGCGACTTTAGCCGATCCTGACTCGATCCACTCCCCCGATATGATCCATTCAAAGCATCGAGAGATGCTTCGTCCCGGTTCTCGACCATCGTTCGGTCTGTTGTTCGATGCCCTGGCTGGACAGAACTGTATCGGAGCCTCCACTCACCACGAACACGTTTGAGGCAAACAAAGTGTCAGCGACTGAATCAGGTGGCCCAGCTCTGGCCATTCTGAGGGAGGAAAACAGAATCCCCCGCAAAATTCCCTGCGCATGAAAAAGCCGAACTGATGAGAGTTCGGCTAAGTCATTTGAAAAATATGGTCGGGACGGAGTGATTCGAACACTCGACCCCTAGCACCCCATGCTAGTGCGCTACCGGACTGCGCTACGCCCCGACTAGGCGTGAAACCTGTTCTTCACCTCGAAGAACGCTCAAGAATATATCGCAAGCTTTTGAAAACTGGAAGTATTTAAAAGCAGTAATTTTATTTCTTGAGGACCACCAGAACATCTTCGAGCTCAGCGATCATCTGGCGAATCATTTGTTTGTATTGCGTGGTGTCGTCTTTGGCTTCATCGCCGGACAAGCGCAGGCGTGCGCCGCCGATGGTGAATCCTTGATCGTAAAGAAGCGCGCGGATCTGCCGGATCATCAGCACGTCCTGGCGCTGATAATACCGGCGGTTTCCGCGGCGTTTGACGGGGTTGAGTTGAGGAAACTCCTGCTCCCAATAGCGCAGCACGTGCGGTTTTACCGCACACAGCTCGCTGACTTCACCGATGGTGAAGTAGCGTTTGCCTGGGATGACGGGAAGCTCGTCGTTATGACTTGGTTCCAGCATAAGCCTCAACTCGGGCCTTCAACTTCTGCCCTGGACGAAAGGTGACCACACGGCGAGCCGTGATTGGAATTTCTTCCCCGGTTTTCGGATTGCGGCCAGGCCGCTGGCGTTTGTCCCGCAGGTCGAAATTGCCGAAACCGGACAATTTGACCTGCTCGTTGTCTTCAAGAGCGTGCCTGATTTCCTCGAAAAACAGTTCGACCAACTCCTTGGCTTCCCGCTTGTTCAGGCCCAGCTCTTCATACAGACGTTCCGCCATCTCAGCTTTCGTCAAAGCCCCCATACGTCACTTCCTTAACGTGGCGTTCAACCTTTGTTCGAGCGAGGTGAGGATGTTTTGCGTTGTGGAATTCACCTCATCGTCATTAAGAGTGCGCGATGGATGCTGCCAGGTCAAGCCGACGGCGAGGCTTTTTCTATCAGGATCAATGCCTTTACCCTGATACACGTCAAATAGCCTGAGGTCTGTCAGCCATTCGCCTGCATTTTCACGGATTACGTCCAGTACAGCCGAGGCTGCAACGTCCTGGTGCGCAATCAGTGCAAGGTCACGACGCACTTCAGGAAAGCGCGACAACTCGTGGAATTTCGGCATTTTGCCCGAGGCCACTTCCGCCAGAACCAGCTCGAAAACGAAAACCGGACGATCCAGACCCAAGGTTTTCGACAATTCAGGGTGGATGGCGCCGACGAAACCGACCAGACGACCTTCACGTTCGATCCGCGCGGTTTGGCCCGGGTGCAGCGCCGGGTGCTTGCCCGGTACGAAAGTGAACGCATCCAGTGCACCGGCGAAGCCCAGTACCGCTTCCACGTCAGCCTTGACGTCGAAGAAGTCGACCACGTCGCGACCTTGCGCCCAGCCTTCCGGCAGACGGCTACCGCAAACGACACCCGCCAGCATCGGCTCTTGCTTCAAGCCTTCCAGCTGACCCACGAAACGCAGACCGCTCTCGAACAGACGAACGCGATCCTGTTGACGGTTCAGGTTGTGCTGCAACGCCTTGACCAGACCCGGCCACAGCGACGAACGCATGGCGGCCATGTCGTTGGAAATCGGGTTGGCCAACAGCAACGGCTCGACACCCGGATTAAACAGCTCGAACTGTTTCGGATCGATGAAGCTGTAGGTGATCGCTTCCTGATAGCCACGGGCAACCAGCAGACGACGCAGCTCCGGCAGATCGCTGCGGGCTTCGGCCTTGGCTTGTGGCGCCAGGCGCGCTTGCGGGTAACGAACCGGCAGGCGGTTGTAGCCGTACAGACGGGCCAGCTCTTCGATCAGGTCGACTTCCAGGCTGATGTCGAAGCGATGGCTTGGCACTTCCACGCGCCACTGCCCTGCCCCTTCAGCCGTGACGAGCAGACCCAGGCCGCTCAGCAGGCTTTCGACTTCGGTCGAATCCATTTCCATACCCAGCATCTGGGTAATGCGCTGGGCACGCAGGGTGACCGGGGCAACCGACGGCAGGTGCTGCTCGCTGACGGTCTCGATGATCGGGCCGGCTTCGCCACCGGTGATTTCCAGCAGCAGGCCGGTGGCGCGCTCCATGGCTTCACGGGCCAGCTGCCAGTCCACGCCACGCTCGTAACGGTGCGAGGCATCGGTGTGCAGGCCGTAGGAACGGGCCTTGCCAGCGACGGCGATCTGATCGAAGAAAGCGCTTTCCAGGAAGATGTCGCGCGTGGTCGCAGTGTTGACGCCGCTGTGCTCGCCACCCATGACGCCGGCAATCGCCAGAGCGCGGGTGTGGTCGGCGATCACCAGCGTATCGCTACGCAGGCTGACTTCCTGACCGTCGAGCAGTACCAGCTTCTCGCCTTCTTCGGCCATGCGCACACGGATGCCGCCGTTGATTTCGGCAAGATCGAAGGCGTGCAGCGGTTGACCCAGCTCGATCATCACGTAGTTGGTGATGTCGACGGCAGCGTCGATGCTGCGCACGTCGGCACGACGCAGACGCTCAACCATCCACAGCGGTGTTGGCTTGGACAAGTCGACGTTACGGATCACACGACCCAGGTAACGCGGGCAGGCAGCAGGTGCCAGCACTTCGACCGGACGCACTTCGTCGTGCGCAGCAGGAACGGCGGCAACGACGGGACGAGTCACCGGAGCGGCGTACAGTGCGCCGACTTCACGGGCCAGACCCGCCAGCGACAGGCAGTCGCCACGGTTCGGGGTCAGGTCGACCTCGATGCTGGCATCGTCCAGTTTCAGGTATTCACGGATGTCCTGGCCCACTGGCGCATCGGCCGGCAGTTCCATCAGGCCATCGTTGCCCTCGCCCACTTGCAGTTCGGCTTGAGAGCACAGCATGCCGTTGGACTCAACGCCACGCAGCTTGGCTTTCTTGATCTTGAAGTCGCCCGGCAGTTCGGCACCGAGGGTGGCAAACGGGACCTTCAAGCCTGGACGCACGTTTGGCGCGCCGCACACGACCTGGAAAGTCTCCGAGCCATTGCTGACCTGGCAAACACGCAGTTTGTCGGCATCGGGGTGCTGTTCGGTGCTCAGCACCTCACCCACGATCACGCCGCTGAATTCGCCGGCGGCCGGAGTGACGCTATCGACCTCGAGACCGGCCATCGACAGACGAGCAACCAGCTCATCGCGACTTACCTGCGGGCTAACCCAGCCACGCAGCCATTGTTCACTGAATTTCATCCTGCTCTCCTAAGAATTCGTTACGACTAGCGAAATTGCGCGAGGAACCGCAAGTCGTTGTCGAAGAACAGACGCAAGTCGTTCACGCCGTAACGCAGCATGGCCAGACGCTCGACGCCCATGCCGAAGGCAAAGCCCGAAAACTCTTCCGGATCGATCCCGGACATGCGCAGCACGTTCGGATGAACCATGCCGCAGCCCATGACTTCCAGCCAGCCGGTCTGCTTGCACACACGGCAGCCTTTGCCGCTGCACATCACGCATTCCATGTCGACTTCAGCAGATGGCTCGGTGAACGGGAAGTAGGAAGGACGGAAACGCACGGCCAGCTCTTTTTCGAAGAACACGCGCAGGAATTCTTCGATGGTGCCTTTAAGGTCGGCGAAATTGATATCGCGATCGACCAGCAGGCCTTCGACCTGGTGGAACATCGGCGAGTGGGTGATATCTGAGTCGCTGCGGTACACACGGCCTGGGCAGACGATGCGGATCGGCGGCTGTTTCGATTCCATGGTGCGGACCTGTACCGGCGAGGTATGGGTGCGCAGCAACATGTTGGCGTTGAAATAGAAGGTGTCATGCATCGACCGGGCCGGGTGGTGGCCTGGGATGTTGAGCGCTTCAAAGTTGTGATAGTCGTCTTCGACTTCCGGGCCTTCGGCGATGCCGTAGCCGATGCGGGTGAAGAACTGCTCGATACGTTCCAGAGTCCGGGTAACCGGATGCAGACCGCCAGAGGTCTGGCCGCGGCCAGGCAGGGTCACGTCAATGGATTCGGCGGCGAGCTTGGCCGCAAGATCGGCCTCCTCGAATAACGCCTTGCGCGCATTGAGAACCTCTGTGACACGCTCCTTGGCAACGTTGATCAGCGCGCCGACTTGTGGGCGCTCTTCTGCCGGCAAATTCCCCAGGGTCTTCATCACCTGAGTCAATTCACCCTTTTTGCCAAGGTAGTGAACCCGGATTTGCTCCAGGGCATTGATATCTTCAGCGCTTTGCACAGCCTCTAGTGCTTGCGAGACGAGCGCGTCCAGGTTTTCCATGTACAGACTCCAGATACGAAATAGGGGAAGAGCTTGAAGGCTCTTCCCCTATTTATGACGTTTAACACCTGACCCCACAGAGGTGAGGTCGGGTGACTGTCGGGGGTACTTAAGCCAAGGTGGCTTTAGCTTTCTCGACAATCGCAGCAAACGCCGCTTTTTCGTTCACTGCCAGATCAGCCAGAACCTTACGGTCGATCTCGATGGACGCTTTTTTCAGGCCGGCGATGAAACGGCTGTAGGACAGACCGTTGATACGAGCACCAGCGTTGATACGAGCGATCCACAGAGCGCGGAACTGACGTTTTTTCTGACGACGGTCACGGTAGGCGTATTGGCCTGCCTTGATTACCGCTTGCTTGGCAACACGGAATACGCGCGAACGAGCGCCGTAGTAGCCTTTAGCAAGTTTCAGAATTTTTTTGTGACGCTTACGGGCAATGACGCCACGCTTTACACGAGCCATGAGTTACTTCCTCTATTCTTGACTAAAATTAACGAAGGCGCAGCATGCGCTCGACTTTTGCCACGTCGGACGGATGCAGCAAGCTGCTACCGCGCAGTTGACGCTTACGCTTGGTCGACATTTTGGTCAGGATGTGGCTCTTGAAAGCGTGTTTGTGCTTGATGCCGTTAGCAGTTTTCAGAAACCGCTTAGCTGCACCACTTTTGGTTTTCATCTTTGGCATGTTCGGATACTCCGCATTCAGTTGATAAACATAATCAGAAGGCCTGCCGTGCCCTGTTGATTATTTCTTCTTTTTCGGGGCGATGACCATGATCAGCTGGCGTCCTTCCATCTTAGGATGCTGTTCGACCGAACCGTACTCGAGCAAGTCACCTTCAACTCGCTTGAGGAGTTCCATCCCCAGCTCCTGGTGGGCCATCTCACGGCCGCGGAATCGCAAGGATACCTTGGCCCTGTCCCCGTCACTCAGGAAACGTACCAGGTTGCGTAGTTTTACCTGGTAATCCCCTTCCTCCGTCCCTGGACGAAACTTGATTTCTTTTACCTGAATCTGCTTCTGGTTCTTCTTCGCCGCTGCAATCTGTTTCTTCTTTTCGAAGATCGATTTGCCGTAGTCCATCACCCGGCAAACAGGCGGGACTGCGTCAGCGGAAATTTCTACCAGATCAAGCTTGGCTTCTTCAGCAATACGAAGCGCTTCATCAATCGAGACGATGCCAATCTGCTCGCCGTCAGCGCCAATTAACCGAACCTCGCGTGCCGAGATATTCTCGTTGATCGGGGCTTTCGGTGCAGTTCGTTTATCTTGTCTCATATCACGCTTAATAATAATTACTCCGAATCTTGGCGACCACGCCGGGAAACCGCTTGCGCGAGGAACTCGGAGAATTGGGCGACGGGCATCGAGCCCAGGTCAGCACCTTCACGAGTGCGCACAGCGACAGTCTGCGTCTCGACTTCCTTATCTCCAATAACCAAGAGATAGGGAACCTTGAGCAAGGTATGCTCGCGGATTTTAAAGCCGATCTTTTCATTTCTCAAGTCAGACTTGGCACGAAACCCGCTTTCGTTGAGAGTTTTTTCTACCTGGGCGACAAAATCTGCCTGTTTATCAGTGATATTCATCACCACAGCCTGCGTCGGCGCGAGCCACGCAGGGAATGCACCCTCGTAGTGTTCGATCAGAATTCCGACGAAACGCTCGAACGAGCCAAGAATCGCCCGGTGCAACATCACCGGATGCTTGCGGCTGTTGTCCTCGGATACGAACTCGGCACCCAGACGGACAGGCAGGTTGAAATCGAGCTGCAGGGTACCACACTGCCAGACACGGCCCAGGCAATCTTTCAGCGAGAATTCGATCTTCGGACCGTAGAACGCACCCTCACCCGGCTGCAGATCGTACGGCAGGCCCGCGCTATCGAGGGCTGCGGCCAGGGCAGCTTCGGCGCGATCCCACAACTCGTCGGAACCGACGCGTTTTTCCGGACGAGTGGACAGCTTCATCTCGATGTCCTTGAAGCCGAAGTCGGCGTAGACATCCATGGTCAGCTTGATGAAGGCGGCAGATTCGGCCTGCATCTGCTCTTCAGTGCAGAAGATGTGAGCATCGTCCTGAGTGAACGCACGCACGCGCATGATGCCGTGCAAGGCACCCGATGGCTCGTTACGGTGGCAGGCACCGAATTCGGCCAGGCGCATCGGCAGCTCGCGGTAGCTCTTCAGGCCCTGGTTGAACACCTGCACGTGGCAAGGGCAGTTCATTGGCTTGATGGCGTAGTCGCGGCTTTCCGACTCGGTGGTGAACATGTTGTCGGCGTAGTTGGCCCAGTGGCCGGACTTTTCCCACAGGCTGCGATCAACGACCTGAGGCGTCTTGATCTCGAGGTAGCCGTTGTCGCGCTGCACCTTGCGCATGTACTGCTCGAGCACCTGATACAGGGTCCAGCCGTTCGGGTGCCAGAACACCATGCCCGGCGCTTCTTCCTGGGTGTGGAACAGGCCCAGGCGCTTGCCGATCTTGCGGTGATCGCGCTTTTCCGCTTCTTCGATGCGCTGGATGTAGGCGGCCAGCTGCTTCTTGTCAGCCCATGCGGTGCCGTAGACGCGCTGCAATTGCTCGTTCTTGGCATCGCCGCGCCAGTAGGCGCCGGACAGCTTGGTGAGCTTGAAGGATTTCAGGAAGCGGGTGTTCGGCACGTGCGGGCCACGGCACATGTCGACGTATTCTTCGTGATAGTACAGGCCCATGGCCTGTTCATTCGGCATGTCCTCGACCAGACGCAGCTTGTAATCTTCGCCACGGGCCTTGAACACTTCGATCACTTCGGCGCGCGGAGTGACTTTCTTGATCACGTCGTAATCTTTCTCGATCAGCTGCTGCATGCGCTGCTCGATCGCCGCCATGTCGTCCGGAGTGAAAGGACGCTCGTAGGCGATGTCGTAATAGAAGCCTTCGTCGATGACCGGACCGATGACCATTTTGGCGGTCGGGTACAACTGCTTGACCGCATGGCCAACCAGGTGAGCGCAGGAGTGACGAATGATCTCCAGCCCCTCTTCATCCTTTGGCGTGATGATTTGCAGCGTAGCGTCGCTGTCGATGATGTCGCTGGCGTCGGCCAGCTTGCCATTGACCTTGCCGGCCACGGTGGCCTTGGCAAGACCCGCACCGATGGATGCGGCGACCTCGGCGATGGACACCGGGTGGTCGAATGAACGTTGACTGCCGTCGGGAAGAGTAATAGTTGGCATGGCGCCTCCTCTCCTAGTGGTGACCCCTACCAAAGGTCACGTGGGTTGGGATGAGCCAGTACAAGATCCGATCCAGGCCATTCAATGACGAACGCCTGCCTTACAGCGGCAGGAGCCTTGCGGCCAACCGGAAACCGAACCAGAGTGACTGGGATTCAAATCAGGATTATTCGGGTTTCTGCCGCGGCCGGGACTGAAGGTCGACCGGCGCCTGCAAGCGCCCGAGCGCAGCATCCTAGCACAGATGAACGGTCGTGGCGGCGCGAAGGTTGGCGACGGCGCAAATCCGGCGTTTTTATGCCAGAGTGATGAACTAGATCGCCGCTTTACCCCTCAGATAACAAGACATTGACCCACAAGGAGCATCCCGGCATGCGTCTGAATCGTTTATTCGCTGTAGTCGCACCTATCGTTCTGTCGCTACCGCTGGCCGCCCACGCCGACTGGCCCAAGGGCGAGCGCGAGAAGTATATGGCGCAGTGCACCCAGGCTGCCGAGCAACAGATCGGTGCAGCCGCGGCAAAAGCCCACTGCGCTTGCGGGGCCGACGCGATCAAATCGTACCCGGCCAAGGACCTTCAGGCTCTGATGGACAACCAGGCCAGTGACGCCCTGAAACAACAGGCCCTGACCCAGATCAGCAAGTGCAAGGCCAACAATCCGGCGAAAAAATAAGCCTGACTGAGCCTGCAAACGGGTTTTCCGAGGGGAAAAAGTCCCGGAAAGGTCGTTTTTCCTGTGATTTATGCAGGTTTTACAGCTTTTTTTATCGTCTTTACGTTCGGCTGAAAGCCTTTTAAAACGGGGCTTTCAGCGATAACGGGCAACAAAGAATGTGCGACTGTAGGGCAAACAGCTGCCTCGGGGGGCTCCCAAAGCGAACATTTCGACTATGATACCCGGGTGTGCCCAGTTGGCCTGAGCAGCACAGTACTACTGAAAATATATGTTTCTTGGAGATACACCATGTCTAATCGCCAAACCGGCACCGTTAAATGGTTCAACGATGAAAAAGGCTTCGGCTTCATCACTCCTCAAGGTGGCGGTGACGACCTGTTCGTACACTTCAAAGCTATCGAAAGCGACGGTTTCAAAAGCCTGAAAGAAGGCCAAACCGTATCCTTCGTGGCTGAGAAAGGCCAAAAGGGTATGCAAGCTGCTCAAGTTCGCCCAGAGTAATTTCCAGGCGCACTAAAAACCCCGTCCATGTGACGGGGTTTTTTGTGGGTGATGCAAACGTCCGGATGATCAGCCGCAGTTGACGCGGATCACGACCCGACTGGCATCGGTGTTGAGGTTCAGACGGTCGGAACGGTATTCCAGCGTGATCATGTCGTTAGGCTGGAGGAACCGGGCCATTTGCGCACCGGAACGGGTACGCGCCTGCTCCAGCAGTTCGGGCGAAGCCTGTTTGCCAACGGCAAATTCGGCCGCCTTGGCCTCACAACGGCTATGACCCGAGTCAGTCGTCGTTTCAGGGTTTGTGGTCGACTCGGATGTACCTGTGCTGCAGCCCGACAGCATGGCAACGGCCAACAAAGCACCCAATGACGCGAACTTCCAAGGCATGAAGCCTCCTTATTTCCAGAGATAAGCTGAGATCTTGCGACCGCCAATATGGCGATTGGTTTCACAGGCCGTTATCGATGATAAACGGCGAGTTTGCCTGAGCATCGCCCCGCCCTTCACACTGCAATCGTGACTGAATATGAACAGCGCTCAATAGACGTCGATATAGTCGAACGCCGGCTTAGGCCAATTCTGCTTCAGCGCATTGAAAATCTGCATGACCCAGACCTCGTCGCTGGCAGCGACCCGGCCGACATAACCCGAGCCCTTGGCCCAGGTTTCCAGGCGAAACAACAAGCCATCGATATCGGTGCCGCCGACGACTCCTGATGAAATATAGGCGATGCCGCCCTTGGTCACACGCAGTTGCGTGTGTTCATCATCGCTGGCGGACGCGAGCATTTGACGCACGGCTTCAAGGGTCAAACCGTCAGGGGTGTTCAGATCGATCTGCACAGCGCAGTCCTTGAAAAGTCCTCAAAGACCCAGTGTCGCATAGCGGACCCGGCATAAGAACCTGCTACTTCAACCGCGCCAGACGCTCCACCAGCAGATCGAAGAGACCATCGGCATCGCCGCCCTCGACCCAAAACGCGTTTTTCGGCGCCTTGAGGCCGTCGTGCCAGTCGACGATGGTCTGGCCGAACGCCGGACCCTCGCTGCTATCGACCACCACGTTCACCTCGCGCCCGGTGAACAACTGGGGCTTGAGCAGATAGGCGATCACCGTCGCGTCATGCACCGGGCCACCCGGAATGCCGTAGTGCGCCATGTCGGCCTTGATGTAGTCATTGAGAATATCCACCACCAGCTTGCTGGCGTGATTGTTCAGCGCGGCGATCTTGTTCAGACGAGCATCGCTGGTGAGGATCTTGTGGGTCACGTCCAGCGACAGATAGGTCAGTTTCACGCCACTCTTGAGCACCACCTCGGCCGCCTGCGGATCGGCGAACAGGTTGAACTCGGCCACCGGCGTGATATTCCCGCCGTTGAAGTGCGCACCGCCCATGATCACCACTTCCTTGATGCCTTGAACGATGCCCGGCTCCTGGATCAGTGCCAGCGCCAGGTTGGTCTGCGGCCCGAGCATGGCAATGGTGATGCTGTGCGGCTTGGCCGACATCAGCGTATCGATCAGGTAATCGATGGCGTTGCCGTCGACCAGGCCTTTTTTCGGTTCATGGACAGGCACGCCCGACAGCCCTTCCACGCCATGAATGTTCTCGGCGTAGATGGGAGTGCGCATCATCGGTTTCTTGGCCCCGGCATAGACCGGCACGTCTTCGCGCCCTGCCCACTCGCGCGCCAGCCGCGCATTACGCGAAGTCTTGTCCAGGCGCACGTTGCCGGCAACGGTGGTCAGCGCACGAATGTTCAACTCCTGCGGCGAGGCCAGGGCGAACAGCAAGGCCACCACATCGTCGGCACCAGGATCGGTGTCGATGATCAGATCGATTTTTTCCGCCGCGTGGGCGCCAGTGGCGGTCATCAGGGACAAAAGCAGCAGACTCCGAAACAGGTGATGCAGTTTGCGGGCACAACGATACATGGCGCACTCCTTGTGCAAAATGGAAAACAACAATCCGTCAGAACGTCACTCCGGCGACCAGCACGATGTTGCAGTACGGCTGGCATTCACCGGTGCGCACAACCGCCCTCGCCTGTCGACTGAGCACCTTGAACTGCTCGTGACTGAGCAACTCGCGCCGGCCCAGCGCACCTTCGGCATTCAGCTCGTCCAGGGTCACCAGGGCCGTCGGTTTCTTCTGCAGGATTTCCTCGGCCAGGACATGGCTTTCGACCTGCATTTCGCTGAGCACGACCTTCAGGGTGCCGATGAAATCCGGTACGCCATGGGTCAGGGCAAGGTCGATCAATTCGACGCCCGGCGGCACGGGCAGCCCCGCGTCGCCGATCACTACTTTGTCGCCGTGACCGAGGGAGGCGATCAGTCGCGACAGCGCGACGTTGAGCAAAGGGGTCTTTTTCATGGTGTGTTGAACGCCTGGACTTCGGACAAGGTAGGAATCGACGGCTGCGCGCCGGCGCGTGTGACCGACAACGCGGCAGCGACCTGCCCGAAGCGGATCGCCTCGGCTTCGCTTTTACCGTTGGCCAACGCGGCGGCGAAACCGCCGACGAAGGTATCGCCTGCGGCGGTGGTATCGACCGCCTTCACCGTCGGCGCAGGAGAATGCTCGAAGCGCTGACCGTCGGCGAACAGCGCGCCCTGGACACCGAGGGTGATGATCACTTTGCCGGCGCCCATTTCGATCAGGCGCGTCGCGGCGGTTTCAGCCGTCTCCCGGGAATCCACCGGCAGGCCGCTGAGGGCCGACGCTTCGCTCTCATTGGGAATCAGGTAATCGATGTTGGCGTACCAGTCCGCCGGTAGTGGACCGCTGGCCGGCGCCGGATTGAGGATCACGGTCTTGCCCAGTTCCCGACCACGCTTGAGCGCGTGGCCCACCGTGGCATACGGGACTTCCAACTGGCAGATGATCACATCGGCGGATTGCAGGACCGAATCGAAGCAGCCGATCAGCGCGGGCGTCAGCTCACCGTTGGCACCGGCCACGATCACGATCGCGTTCTGGCTGTTGTCGTCGACCACAATCAGCGCCACGCCGGTGGAACCGGCCACGGTGCTGACCGCCTGGCAATCGATTTGCTCGGCCATCAGGGCCGCGCGAAGCTCGGCGCCATAGGCATCGCTGCCCACACAACCGACCATCGACACCTGTGCCCCCAGTCGCGCGGCGGCCACGGCCTGATTGGCCCCCTTGCCGCCCGATACCGTGGCGAACGACTGGCCTATCAGCGTTTCACCGCCTCGCGGCAGCCGAGGCGCCCGGGTCACCAGGTCCATGTTCAGGCTGCCTATCACCACTACTTTTGCTGGCATTTCTCACTACTCATTCATTCGGTTTTAGCGGTATTCGGTGAACACACCGGCCAGCGGTGCAGTCGATTCGCGCATCACGATGCTCGGCGTCACGATTCGTTGCTCGGTAGCCAGGGCCGGCGTGGCGATCCGGCGCAGCAGCACGCCGGCGGCCATCTCGCCGAGTTGCAGGATCGACTGCCCCACGGTGGTCAATGCCGGGTAGACATAACGGCTCATCTGGATATCGTCGAAGCCGATCACCGACAGTTCCGTCGGGACGCGGATGTTGCGTTCGGCGGCGGCCCGCAAAACGCCGAAACCGATCATGTCGTTGGCGGCGAAAATCGCACTCGGCGGCTTGCCTTCCAGCAACGTAGCGGCAGCGTTGTAGCCGCCGGTGCTGGTGAAGTCGCTTTCCACCATGCGTTCGGCGGGCACTTTCAGCCCCGCGTCTTTCAGTGCCCGGCAAAAACCGGCCAGACGCATCTGCGCCACGCTGGTGGCTGCAGGACCGCTGATGGTGGCGATGTCGCGATGGCCCAGCTCCAGCAGATGCCGAGTCGCCAGGTAGGCACCGTATTCGTGATCGATCCGCACCAGATCGGCATCGACGCCTTCCAGTCCACGGTCGACGATCACCATCGGCGTACGCACACCCGCCAGACCTTCGGCCAATCCGCTATCGCCGCCGGCCGATGCAACGATCAGCCCGTCGATGCGTTTTTCCAGCAGCACGCGCAGATAACTGCGCTGCTTGTCCGGGTCGTCGTCGGAGTTGCAGAGGATCACGCAATAGCCGTTGCGCTCGCAGTAGTCCTCGATACCCCGGGCCAGTTCGGCGAAGTACGGGTTGAGGCTGTTGGGCACCAGCAAACCGATGGTGGCCGTGGTTTTGGCCTTGAGCGACCGGGCCACGGCGCTGGGTACGTAGTCGAGGGTCTTGATCGCGGCCTCGACCTTGATCCGCACCTCTTCGCTGACCGGCCGGGTCTTGTTCACCACGTGGGAAACCGTGGTGTAGGAAATGCCCGCCAGTGCCGCCACATCTTTGATTGTTGCCATGACTCAGCTCCGCCGGCTTGCGCGTTGACTGCGATAAGTATCGAGCACCACCGCGACCACGATCACCGCGCCAGTAATGATGCGCTTGGTCGGCTCGGTGGCGCCGATCTGCGCCAGCCCCGCCGCCAGCACCGAAATGATCAACACGCCGAAGAAAGTACTGATCACCGAACCGCGACCACCCATCAGGCTGGTGCCGCCGATCACCACGGCGGCGATCACTTGCAGTTCCAGGCCGGAGCCGGCGTTCGGGTCCGCCGCTTCCAGGCGGGAAATCTGGAACAGCGCCGCGATCCCCGCCAGCAGGCCCATGAGGCTGAACACCAGAATCTTGTAGGGCTTGGGATTGATACCCGCCAGACGTACCGCCTCTTCGTTGGTACCGATGCCGATCAGGTAACGACCGAACACGGTGCGGGTCAAGACGGCCTGGGCGATGAAAATGATCAGCAAGGCAATGATGAACGACGGCGAAATGCCAAAGGCGATCGGATTGGACAGCCAGGCGAAGGCATCACCGATGTAAGCGGTGCGCGAGCCAGTCATCTGATAGGCCACGCCGCGGGCCATTTCCAGCACGCCCAGGGACACGATGAACGACGGAATGCGCCAAGCCACAGTGATCGAACCGGTGATGGTGCCGGCCAGCGCTGCCGCCGCCATGCCGAGCAAAGCCGCCGGCAGAACGCTCCAGCCCCAGCCGAGAATCGCCACGCTGACGGTCGACGCGGCAAGCGCCAGCACCGAGCCCACCGACAGGTCGATGCCGCCGATGATCAACACGAAGGTCATGCCGACCGCCAGCACCATCAGGTCGGGAATCTGGTTGGCCAGGGTGCTGAAGGTGTCATAGGACAGGAAATGGCTGCTCAGGATGGAGAACAGCACGACCATCGCCAGCAAGGCACCGGCCAGGCCGAGGTAAGTCCCCAGGCCGTAAAAGTTGCCGCTGCGTTTGCCGGCTGAAGATGCGGTATTCATCGAAGGTCCCCAGGCGCTGCTTCGTTGAGCAGCGCATCACGTTTTTGGTAGCCGGCGAATGCGGCGGCAAGCAAGTCATCCTGATTCCAACTGTCGCGCTCGAAGGTGTCGATCAGGCGCCCGGCGGACAACACGCCGATGCGGTCGCAGATCAGCATCAATTCGCGCAGGTCGCTGGACACCACCACCAGCGCCTTGCCCTGGCGGGTCAACTCGCCGAGCAGTGCATAAATGTCGAACTTGGCGCCGACGTCGATGCCTCGGGTCGGTTCGTCGAACAGCAGCACCGAGCAGTCGCGCTCCAGCCAGCGGCCGATCACCACTTTCTGCTGGTTGCCGCCGGACAGTTCCGAGACCAACTGGGCCGGGCCGGAGCTGCGGATGCGCATGGCATCGATCTGGCGCTGGGCCAGGGACGTTTCATCGCTCTGGTTGACGAATCCGCCGCTGGAAATGCCGGGCATGTTGCCCAGCGCGATGTTGGCGCTGATCGATTGCGTCAGCAGCAAGCCTTCGCCCTTGCGGTCCTCGGTGATCAGGGCAATGCCGTGAGCCACCGCATCCACCGGTGACCGGATGCTGACCACCTGCGCGGGCGAACCCAGCGCCACGGTGCCGCTGTCTGCGGTATCGGCGCCGAAGATCAGGCGCAGCAACTCGGTGCGCCCTGCCCCGATCAGGCCGGAAATGCCGAAGATCTCGCCGGTACGCACTTCGAAGGACACGTCGCGCACCTTGTCGGCGCGGCTCAGGCCCTTGACCGTCAACGCCGGGGCACCGATGTTGCGCGCGCCCATGTCGATGTGTTCGCCGAGCTCGCGACCGACCATCAACGTGACCAGTTGCTCGCTGTTGTAATTGGCCATCGGCTCGACACACACCAGATTGCCGTCGCGCAGTACCGCAATGCGCTGGGCGACCCGGGCCAGTTCTTCGAGGCGATGGGAGATATAGATGATCGACACGCCACGGGCCTGCAGGCGGGTGATCTGCTCGAACAGCATCTCGACTTCGCGGGCGGTGAGCATCGCGGTCGGTTCGTCGAGGATCAGCACGTGGCAATCGCCGATCAGGTTGCGGGCGATCTCGACCATTTGCTGGTGACCGATGCCCAGGTCACCGACCAGGGTGTCCGGGTCGATGGCATCGAGCCCGACCTGGGCCATGGCTTCGATTGCCGCCTTGCGCAATTGCTTGCGACTGATCCACCCGCCGTTGCTGGGCAGGTTGTCGAGAAACAGGTTTTCCGCCACCGACAGCGTTGGCAACAGATTGAGTTCCTGCATGACCATGCGGATGCCCAGGTCTTCGGCCTGGGTACGGCTGCCGGGGCGGTAGTCCTGCCCCTGAAACTGCATCTGGCCGGTGGTCGGCGTGACCAGCCCGCCAATGATCTTCGACAGCGTGCTTTTGCCGGCGCCGTTCTCACCGGTCAGCGCCAGCACTTCACCGCGCATCAGCGTCAGGTCAATGCCGGTCAGAACCGGTTGGGCATAGGTCTTGCCGATACCGCTGACCGACAGGACAGCGTTCGGGGCATGAACGGACATAAAACTCTCCATGCGCTCGCCCGGACGGACGAGCGCCAGTGTGTCGCCAGAGGATTACTTGGTAACCAGCTCTACCGGCGTCTCGATCACGCCATTGGCGCTGTCGACTTTTTCGCCCTTGATGATCTTCAGCGCCGTCTCGATGCCGAATACCGCTTGCTTGGCAGCGAACTGATCGGCCGTGGCCAGCACGCGACCGTCATTGAGCATTGGCTTGATGGCATTGATGTTGTCGTAGCCGACCACTTGCACCTTGCCGGCTTTGCCAGCGGCGCGCACGGCGGAAACCACGCCGACCGCCATGCTGTCGTTACCGGCCAGCAGGGCCTTGATTTGCGGGTATTCGCTGAGCATGGCAGCGGCAACCTTGTTGCCCTTGTCGATTTCCCAGTCACCGGACTGCACGGAAACCACCTTGATCTGCGCCGCCTCCATCGCATCCTTGAAGCCTGCGGTGCGGGCCTGGGCGTTGGTGGTGGTCGAAACGCCTTCGATGATGCCGACTTCGTCACCGGCCTTGAGCTGCTTGGCCAGATAGTCACCCACCAGGCGCGCGCCCTTGCGGTTATCCGGGCCTACGAAAGGAACATTGATGTTCTTGCTCTTGAGTACCGCCGGGTCCAGTTGGTTGTCGATGTTGATCACGGTGATACCGGCATCCACCGCTTTCTTGATCACCGGCACCATGGCCTTGGAATCAGCGGGCGCGATGACCAGCGCATCGACTTTGGAAACGATCATCTGCTCGACGATGCGGATCTGGTTGGTCGTATCAGTCTCGTCCTTGATGCCATTGGAAATCAGGTCGAATTCGCCGGAGTGGTCTTTCTGGTAGGCCTTGGCGCCGTCTTCCATGGTCAGGAAGAATTCATTGGCCAGGGATTTCATGACCAGCGCGACTTTGGGTTTTTCCGGGGATTGGGCGAATGCGGAAGAGACTGGCAGCGCGGCGGAGGCGGCAGCCAGCATAGCGACAGCGAGAAAACGTCCAGCGAATGGCAGCTTCATGGATTTACTCCGGTCTTATGATTATTGTGAGCAACGCTTGCTGACGTAAACTGCTTGGTGTTTTACCGGCAGTTTTTGCCCACCGGAAACATCTCGCAAACGTTTGCGTAGACCGAACTATGCGAATCTTGTCGAAATTTGTCAACGACAGGAATTGCTCCTGCCGAAGTCGGGAGACAAACGTACATCATGCCGTAGTGTTGACGACGTTTCCGGAGCCCGCCAATTCCTTCGCCAGACTGGCCACCACCTGCATGAGTGCCGCAGTCGTCGACATGATCTGTGCCTGAATCGCCATGATCGCTGTGGTTTTCGCTTCCGGCGTCGGGAACGACGCGGCCTGAGTCGCCGCCAGTTGCTGCTGTTGCTCGCGCAATTGCTCCTGCAGTTCGCGCATGCGCTTGAGCAGTTCCTTCACGGTCGGGCTCTGGTTGCTGTCGGCGCTTTCAGCTTTCTCGGTGCGATTGATGTCCTTGCCCAGAATGGTGGATTTCTCCTCCTCCACCCCCAGCCTTTGCGCGGCGGTGTCCGAGGTCGATTCACTCAAGGTGTCGGTCGTCGATGAAGGCTTCCCGCCGATATTGATGACCGATGCTTGTGGAAAACCGATAGTCAGTGACATGTGAACTTCCTGATAAAAAGATCCTTTACAGCCGCATCGGCCGAGGCAGCGGTTTCTTTAGCAAGGATTTACAAAGATGTTTTCGGGGAGCCGAACGAAATCGCGGCGTGCGGTCGGAAACCCGGACGGAGCAGACTCGCAGCGCTTCTTTCAGTTTGTTTAAAAACATAAACAAATCAGCCAGTTAAACGCTTTTCTCTACACATGATGTGACTGGTATAGATCCTGCTCTTCAACAATGCCTCCAAACGTTCAGATTCGTTTGGGCGCATCTAGATGAACCTGCATCTGCACCGTCACCACTAGAGAGAAAAATAATGACATCTGCTTTCAAGACCATCCTCCCGGGCGCCCTCGCCCTCCTGCTGCTACTGCCGACTGCCTCCCAGGCAAAAGAAGCCGAAACCCAACAGAAACTGGCCAACGTGGTGATCCTTGCCACTGGCGGTACCATTGCCGGCGCGGGGGCGAGCAGCGCCAACAGCGCGACCTATCAAGCGGCAAAAGTCGGCGTCGACAAACTGATCGCCGGCCTGCCGGAACTGGGCCAGTTGGCCAACGTTCGCGGCGAACAGGTGATGCAGATCGCCTCCGAGAGCATCACCAATGAAAACCTGCTGCAACTGGGCCGTCGCGTAGCGGAACTGGCCGACAGCAATGACGTCGATGGCATCGTGATTACCCACGGCACCGACACCCTCGAAGAAACCGCCTACTTCCTGAACCTGGTGGAAAAAACCGACAAGCCGATCATCGTGGTCGGCTCCATGCGCCCGGGTACCGCCATGTCGGCTGACGGCATGCTCAACCTGTACAACGCCGTGGCCGTGGCCAGCAGTAAAGAGGCGCGCGGCAAAGGCGTGCTGGTGACCATGAACGATGAAATCCAGTCGGGTCGCGATGTGAGCAAGATGGTCAACATCAAGACCGAGGCCTTCAAGAGCGCCTGGGGTCCTCTGGGGATGGTGGTCGAAGGCAAATCCTACTGGTTCCGCCTGCCGGCCAAGCGTCACACCATGGATTCCGAGTTCGATATCAAGTCCATCAAGAGCCTGCCCGACGTGGAAATCGCCTACGGCTACGGCAACGTGAGCGACACCGCCTACAAGGCCCTGGCTCAATCGGGTGCCAAGGCCATCATCCACGCCGGCACCGGCAATGGTTCGGTCTCTTCGCGCGTCGTCCCTACCCTGCAGGCACTGCGCAAGGACGGCGTGCAAATCATCCGCTCTTCCCACGTCAACGCCGGCGGTTTTGTACTGCGCAACGCCGAGCAGCCTGACGACAAGTACGACTGGGTCGTGGCCCATGACCTGAACCCGCAGAAGGCTCGCATCCTGGCGATGGTCGCCCTGACCAAGACCAACGACAGCAAAGAACTGCAGCGGATGTTCTGGGAATACTGATTCGCCCTCGCCCGAGCGATTCCGTTCGGGCACCGGTTCCGCCACTCGCCGGCCTTGGCGAGTGGCTCCTTCCTGCAAAAAAATTCTTTTTGTCCTACATCGAATGGGAAAAGTTGCTGTCAGAGGATTCTCATGAATTTTAAGCAGTTGCGAAAATGCCTACAGTTAAATACTGTATGCACGTACAGCTTAATAAGGATAATTCGATGGACTCCACTTCCGCTTCCGCTGATGCCTATGTCCGCATGGGCCTGCGCGTTCAGAAAATCATCAACTCTCCCACCGCTCAAAAAGCCAAGGCCGCGCTGATTTTCCGCCTGCCGGACGAGCCGATGGATGAATGGGAGCGACTGCTCGAAGAAATCGATGAAAACGACAACGTCACCCTCGCCTATCGCGACGACGGCGGTGTACAGGTTTTCTGGGTTGTGCCGAAGGAAGATTGAGTTGAAGAGTGTCCGCTGTTTGGGTTTGCTGTTTTTGCTGTTCACCGTGGGCGCCCAGGCCGAGGCGCCGCGCACGTTCACCGAAGCCAAGAAAGTCGCCTGGAAACTGTATGCGCCTCAGTCCACCGAGTTCTATTGCGGCTGCAAGTACACGGGCAACAAGGTCAACCTGGCGGCCTGCGGATATGTGCCGCGCAAGAATGCCAAGCGCGCGGCCCGCATCGAGTGGGAGCACATTGTCCCGGCCTGGCAGATCGGCCATCAGCGCCAGTGCTGGCAGGAAGGCGGACGCAAGAACTGCACCCGCTACGATTCGGTCTATCAGAAGGCGGAGGCCGACCTGCACAACCTGGTGCCGAGCATAGGTGAGGTGAACGGCGATCGGAGTAATTTCAGCTTCGGCTGGCTGCCGGAGCAATCGGGTCAGTACGGTTCGTGCCTGACTCAGATCGACTTCAAGGCGAAGAAGGTCATGCCGCGCCCGTCCATTCGCGGGATGATCGCCCGGACGTATTTCTACATGAGCAAGCAGTATGGGTTGCGCCTGTCGAAACAGGATCGGCAGCTGTATGAGGCCTGGAACAAGACCTATCCGGCCCAGGCCTGGGAACGTCAACGCAATCAACGCGTGGCGTGCGTCATGGGACGCGGCAACGAGTTTGTCGGTCCCGTCGACATGAAAACCTGCGGCTGACCGCGCCTGAAAACACAAAGGCCTCGGAATTGTTTCCGAGGCCTTTGTGTTTTTACTGACTGTACGCTGCTGTCGAAGCCTTACTGAGCCGCAGGACGTTCCAGAACCAGCACTTCGATATTCTGTTTCTTTGCCCGCACGATCGCTGCGTTCACTTCTGCCTGCTTGGCTTCGGCTTCAGCTTTCGAGGCGTAAGGGCCCATCAGGATTCGGGTCTTGCCATCGGCTTCCCGGATGACATTGGCCATGAACTGGTGCTCGATCATCCAGCCGCTCAGGTCGCTCACAGCCTGGGGCGTCGCTCCGCGCACTTCCAGATCCCATTGCGGTGCCGACGCCTGAGCCGGTGCGACTTGCGTGGCCGGCGCGGGCTTGGGCGCCTCGGTACGCTTGTCATCACCACAACCCGCCAGTGCCAATACCGCCATTACCAAGACCATTTTGCGCACAGCGTTTTCCTCTGAAGGCTAAAAGCGCGGATTTTAGCACTCATGGATACTTCCCGAGTGCCGCAAAATGGGCGCAAAACAACGAGAATGATGGATGCGGCCTCTGTATAGTTACGCCTTGGGAATTAATGCTGTATCTGCGCGTCAGAAAGAGGCACCCAAACCGTGAGAGTTCGCACTAATCTATACATACCACCGACTTCTGCACTGTCCGAATCAGGTGCCCCACGAAGCAATTAAGGAGAAGACCATGCTGATACTCACCCGCAAAGTCGGTGAAAGCATAAATATTGGTGATGACATTACGATCACCATCCTCGGCGTAAGCGGTCAGCAAGTCAGGATTGGCATCAACGCTCCAAAGGACGTTGCGGTGCATCGTGAAGAAATCTATCAGCGCATTCAGGCTGGCCTGACCGCTCCGGCGAAACCGCCGACCCCTTGAATCCTGATGCAGTCAGTAGCCAGCCCGTTGGCCCTGCAACGACGGCTGGCTAAAGATTCATGCGCCGCAACACCCTCTCCCGCACTAGGTCATCGTCATCCGGCTAACCGAACGTGAAGCCACGCGCCATGCCAGTGGCCGCGATAACCATCAGCAACATCAGCAAACCTTCCACATGACTGATCCGTGCGAACAGCGTCGCGCGCCCGGTGTCGATTGCCGCGCCGCGAGCCAGCGCCACCCGCCATTTGATCAGCGTCACCATCGGCGCCACTTCGAGCAGCAAAATCAAAACGAAGAGTGTCATCTTCAGGTGGAACAACGGCTGGTGCAGGTAATAATCCGTACCCTTTTCGTACCCGCCAAAAGCGCGCATACCACCGGTGACCAACAGGATCAGCGCGCAAATCCCCCAGAGATTGTCAGCGATCAACACGCTGCGAGCCTGCCCTGCGCCAGTCGCCAGGCGCCGGAAATTCGTACCTCGGGTCAACACCGCCCAAAACCCCAGACCGAATGCCAATAGGTGAAGCGCCGCAAGAAGCCAGTGAGCCAGCATTGGGTAACTCCTGTCAGGACCAAGTTGATCGAGCCTGTCAGTAGTAGCTCATCAATCGCTGACTTGCATTCGGTCAATGATTAACAAATACGTACCGATCTGCACCGCAGGTCGCCCAAGACATCGCGTTACAGAGTCCAACTAGACTCCAATACGCCAGTGCGACATGTTCTCGCGTCCGCACTGCCCCCAACCGCAGTAATTCCCACCGCATTGACCCGAGTGAACAAAATCATGTGTAAATCATGTGATTCAAACTCTGCTTCCAACCCTACCTCCAACCCTGCCTCCAACAACAATGAACGCCGTCGTTTTCTCCGTCTTGCCGGATTAGGAGCCGGCGCGCTGCTCCTGGCTGGCGCCCTCCCCGATCGGATCCTTGAGGCAGCCGAGAAAACCTCCACGCCGCCCAAACCGAAAAACGTCATCAGCCCGGATGAGGCACTGAAAAGACTGATGGCTGGCAATGAACGCTATGTCAGCGGCAACTCGGAAACCCACGACTTCAAGGACGAACGCGAAGCGCTGGTTTCCGGCCAGAACCCGTTCGTGGCAGTGCTGAGCTGCTCCGACTCGCGCATCGCTCCCGAATACGCGTTCGACACCGCACGAGGCGACCTCTTCGCGATCCGCGTCGCCGGCAACTTCGTCACGGATGAAGGCCTGGCAAGCCTGGAATACGGCGTCGCCGTGCTTGGCGCACCGTTGATTCTGGTGTTGGGACACGAAAGCTGTGGCGCCATCGAGGCCGGCATTAAAGCCGTCAAGGATCACACCGTCTTCCCCGGAAAAATCCCGAAACTGACGGACGCACTCAAGCCCTCGATCGAACAAGTGATCAAACAACCCGGAGACCTGGTGGCAAACGCAACCGCGCAAAACGTCAGGAACTCGGTAGAGCGCCTCAAGAACGCCACACCGCTACTGACCGATGCACTCGGCAGCGGCAAGTTGAAAATAGTGGGTGGTGTGTATCGTCTGGCGACAGGCAAGGTCGAGCTGATCGTCTGACGCATCGGTGAAAGGCCAAATGAACAGAGCCCGGCGAAATGGCTGGGCTCTGTTCATTTAGCAGCGGGGCGACGTCGATCCGCCTCCAAATCGGCTAGAGGATCCATCTGAGCAGCACATGAGAGGCGATCCACGGAGACGCTTCTACCACCGTCCATTGGAGCAAGAGGCAAACGGACAGGTAAGCCGCAAAGAACTTGAACATCGCTCGCCTCCCCATATCGCTCTCCCGCTAGAAAATCAGCGAAAAATCTGGTCTGTCAGGGTTGGATACGATTTAGCGCACACAGTTCAATTTCTAATCGAATTGGTTTTCATTCGGAGGCTTTACGCGCGGAAAGGGGCACTGAGAGGAGTTTTGCAAATCGCAGAAAGCAAAAAAGGGTCACCGTTTCCGGTGACCCCTCTAGACCGCCCAGCAGAGCGGATTTTGTTTGGTAGGCGCGATTGGACTCGAACCAACGACCCCCACCATGTCAAGGTGGTGCTCTAACCAACTGAGCTACGTGCCTGCTGTGAGGCGGCATTCTACGGAATTGCGTAGGGGTGTCAACACCTTTTTTCGCGCTAACCCTATGAATATGCAAAATATTTAATTTCGGCGCTGCAAAGAAGATTTTGCGGTGGCTGGCGGAGGTTTTTTAACTCGGGTAGGATCCACGCACTCGTAAAATATATTAAACAGAGGCAGCAGGATGGCGAACACCCCCTACCCAGAGTCCTACTACGCCGCATCGGCCAATGCTGTGCCGCCGCGCCCGGCTTTGCAGGATGACGTTGAGACTGATGTCTGTGTGATCGGTGCCGGTTATACCGGTTTGTCCTCTGCCCTGTTTTTGCTGGAGAGCGGTTTCAAGGTCACGGTGCTGGAAGCCGCGAAAGTCGGTTTCGGTGCGTCGGGGCGCAATGGCGGACAGATCGTCAACAGCTACAGCCGCGATATCGATGTGATCGAACGCAGTGTCGGTCCCAAGCAGGCGCAGTTGCTGGGGCAGATGGCGTTCGAGGGCGGGCGGATCATTCGTGAGCGGGTTGCGAAGTACAACATCCAGTGCGACTTGAAAGACGGTGGCGTATTCGCCGCCATCACAGCCAAACAGATGGGGCACCTGGAATCCCAGAAGCGTCTTTGGGAGCGGTTCGGCCATACGCAGCTCGAGCTGCTGGACGAGCGCCGCATCCGTGAGGTGGTGGCGAGCGATCAGTACGTCGGCGGCATGCTCGACATGAGCGGCGGACATATTCACCCGCTTAACCTGGCGCTGGGGGAAGCGGTGGCTGTGGAGTCGCTGGGCGGCACCATCTATGAGCAATCCCCGGCGGTGCGTATCGAACGCGGCGCCAATCCGGTGGTGCATACGCCACAGGGCAAGGTTCGGGCGAAGTTCATTATCGTGGCCGGCAATGCGTACCTGGGCAATCTGGTGCCGGAACTGGCGGCGAAGTCGATGCCGTGTGGCACTCAGGTGATCACCACCGAACCTCTGGGCGATGCCTTGGCAAAGAGCCTGCTGCCGCAGGATTACTGTGTCGAGGACTGCAATTACCTGCTCGACTATTACCGCCTGACGGGCGACAAGCGCCTGATTTTCGGCGGTGGTGTGGTCTATGGCGCGCGGGACCCGGCGAACATCGAGGCGATTATCCGGCCGAAGATGCTCAAGGCCTTTCCGCAGCTCAAGGACGTGAAGATCGATTACGCCTGGACCGGCAATTTCCTGCTTACCCTGTCGCGCCTGCCGCAGGTTGGGCGACTGGGCGACAACATCTATTACTCACAGGGCTGCAGCGGCCACGGCGTTACTTACACCCATCTGGCGGGCAAGGTGTTGGCTGAGGCATTGCGTGGTCAGGCGGAACGTTTTGATGCGTTTGCGGACTTGCCGCACTACCCGTTCCCGGGTGGGCAATTGTTGCGTACGCCATTTGCGGCGCTGGGGGCGTGGTATTACGGGTTGCGGGACAAGTTCGGCTATTGAACAAAACCCCTGTGGGAGCGAGCCTGCTCGCGATGGAGGTCAACGATAACGCGGGGCATCAGATGCCCCGCGCAGTCATTGGGTTCATCGCGAGCAGGCTCGCTCCCACAAGGGCAAGATCAGGGGGATGTGTCAGAGACGATCCCGAGCAATGCCACTGCGGATCCGCAGTATGTCCGCCAGCACCGCCAGAGCAATCTCCGCCGGCGTCTTGCTGCCCAGGTTCAAGCCGATCGGCGCATGAACCCGCGCCAAATCCGCCTCCCCCAACCCGCCAATCCGCCGCAGACGCTCAAAGCGCTTCTGCGAAGTCTGCACCGACCCCATCACACCGATATAAAACGCCTCGGTGCGCACCGCTTCCATCATCGCCAGATCGTCGATGCGCGGATCGTGGGTCAGGGCGACCACCGCCGTGTCACGGTGGCAGCCGCCATCGGCGATGAACACCGACGGCAGTTGGCGCCGAATCTCCACGTTGTCCAGCACGACGCCTTCAAGCACCTCGTCCCGGGGATCGCAGAGAATCACCTCAAACCCCAACCCCACGGCAAACTCCGCGCAGGCCTGCGCCACGCTGGAATACCCGGCCAGCAACAGACGCTGAGCCGCACCGATGCGCAAGCGAACCCGGTCGATCTCGCGCTCGACACGCACACCCTGCTCGCGATCATCGAACAGGCTGCGGGCGCCACTGGCCAGATCCACTTCGCGGATCAGCCGTCGACGACCCAACAGGGCCGACTCCAGCTCGCGCAAATGCGCCTGCACCTCGCAATCAGGCTCAAGCTTCTCGACCAGCACATCCAGCACGCCGCCACAGGGCAGGCTGACCCGCGAGCGCGGATCATCGCCTTCGCCATAGCGCACGACGCTGACCGCCTGATCGAAGGCGCCTTCGGCGACGCGTTCAAGGAAGTCTTCCTCGACACAGCCGCCGGACAGCGAACCGATCCACTGTCCAGCGACGTTCACCGCCAGCAACGAGCCCGGCGCGCGCGGCGCCGAGCCGTAGGTGGCGAGCACCGTGCACAGCCAGATGCGCTGCCCCGCTGCCGACCACTCCAGCGCCCGGCGCACCACTTGCAGATCCAGATGCTGCATGTCAGTGGGCCTTGTGCTCAAGCGGCGGCGCATCGGCGCGCAGCGTCTGCACGGCATTGACTGCCAGATCACCCGGTTGACCGCCCCAGCCCTGACGCAGGTAATTCAGCAGGTCGGTCAGTTGCTCGTGGCTGAGCTTCTCGGCGAAACCCGGCATCGGTTGCATGTGCTCGAAGCCGGCGAATTTCTGCTCGCCGATACCGTCGTCGATCACCCGCACCAGGTTGCGCGGATCTTCCAGGCGCAGCGTGGTGTTGCCACGCATGGCCACGGCGATGTGCGGTTTGCCTTCGCCTTCAGGCGCGTGGCAACCGGCGCAGACATTCAAATATTCCTGACGGCCGCGCTGGGCACTGGCGGTGAGCTTGTCCACCGGCACGTCGGTGAGCACTTTCGCCGCTGGCGGCTGATCGCCGAGCAGGAAGGTGGCCATGGCCGCCAGGTCCGCATCGTTCAGGCCCTGGGTGCTGTTGTGGAACACCGGGAACATCTCGTTGAACATCGTGCCCTGAGCGCTCATGCCGTGCTTGAGGAACGCACTCAGGTCCTGGTGATTCCAGCCGCGAGCGGCCAGGTCAGTGGCCAGCAGGCTTGGTGCCAGATAGCCGTTGAGAATTCCGCCGGTCAGACGCTTGTCCTGCTGCATCGCTCCGGTCTGGCCGCGAGGCGTGTGGCATTCGCCACAGTGCCCGAGCACGTCGACCATGTACTGGCCGCGTTTGAAGGCTTCGCTCTTGCCCTCGGTCGACTCCAGCTTCACATCCTTGCCGTACATCATGTTCCAGGCGATCAGGCCCGGACGCACGTTGAACGGGAAGCTCAGGCTGGTCACCGGTGCCGCACGCTCGATGGGCTCGAAAGTCTTCAGATAGGCATGAATCGCATCGGAATCTTCACGGGGCATCAGGTGGTACGAGGTGTACGGCATCGCCGGATACAGGTTGGCGCCATCACGGCGCTTGCCCTCGGTCAGCGCGGCGAAGAACTCGTCATCGCTGTACAGGCCGATGCCGTGCTCTTTGCTCGGGGTGATGTTGGTACCGTAGATGGTGCCGAACGGCGAGACGATCGGCAGACCGCCCGCAAACGGCGCGCCACCTGGCGCGGTGTGGCAGGCCATGCAATCGGCGGCGCGGGCGAGGTATTCGCCGCGCTTGACCTGATCATCGGCCTGCGCCAGCAATATCGGCGCAGCCAGACCTGCCGCCAATGCCAGGCGGGTCACTAAATGCTTCATGCTTAGCCCTCCTTGACCAGGCCGAGATCGGTCAGCACGTTGCGCGTCGCGTTGTAATAACGCACGTAGCCGGTGCAACGGCAGATGTGATGACCGAGGCTGTCCTCGATGACTTTTTCCAGCTGGCTCTTGATGATCGGCTGGCGCTGCAGCTTTTCCACCAGCACGGTTGCGGCGTTGACGAAACCTGGTGCGCAGTAGCTGCACTGGAAGGCGAACTCATCGACGAAGCGCTGCTGGATCGGGTTCAGCTCGGTGACCTTGCCCTGCTCGTCACGGGTCGCGTGGCCTTCGATGGTCCGCACTTTCTTGCCTTCGAAATAGTGCGCGCCGGTGATGCAGGTGCGCACTTCTTCGCTGGTGCCGTCCGGGTTGTCGACGATCACCACGCAGGCATGGCAGATGCCCTGGCCGCAGCCCAGGCGCGAGCCGGTGAGGTTCTTGTATTCGTGCAGGTAATCGATCATCGGCAGGTCATCAGGGATGTCCACCGGGCCGACGGATTGACCGTTGAGGGTCAGTTGAAGCGGACGGTTAGCCATTGAGGGCCTCCTTGATGCGCGCAGAAGTGATAGGCAGGTCGCGGACACGTTTGCCGATGGCATGAGCCACGGCGTTACCGATGGCGCCGACCACCGGGATCATCACCACCTCGGCGATGCCCTTGGACGGGTCGCTTGGCGACAGCGGCGGAAGGATTTCCGAGGTCTGCTTCCAGACGGCGACGTGGCGTGCCATCGGCAGGCGATAACGGTTGAAGTTCCAGTCACCCTCCCCCGGTCCGCCTTCGTACAGCGGCATGTCTTCCATCAGCGCATGGCCGATACCCATGGCCGTGCCGCCTTCGATCTGGCCCTTGACCAGTTCCGGCACCAGCACCCGACCGCACTCGACCCACGAGTGGTGGTTGAGCACTTCGACGTCCGCCGAGCCCTTGTTCACTTTCAGTTCCACCAGGGTTGCCACCGGGCTGTAGTAGGTCACGGCCGCGTTGTTCAACTGGGTTGGCGGATAGGCGATGTTCTGCCGATCCAGCAGATGGAAACCGGCGCTGGTCATTTGCGCCAGTTTTGCCTTCGGTGCGCCGTCGCCGTACTTGACCGCCAGGCCGTCGAGCGGCAGACGCTCACGCACGCCGTCGATGCTGAACTCGGCCTCGGCCCAGCTCCAGCGGTTGAAACCGTGCACCGTGGCGCCGGTCACCAGGCCGCGCTCGTGGGCACGCTTGGCCAGCATTGCGAATGGCAACGGTTCCATGCCGTTGGCGGTGAGCTTGCCGTCGACCCAATGGGCGTCTTCGCGGCGTACAACGTAAGGGTTGGCCTGGCCGCCGTAAGGGCCCTGCCGCCAGATCTCCAGCGCCGCCGGCCACAGGCCGTGGTTGAACAGCACGCGCGCCGCTTCACGGGTGGCGTGGCTGAAGTAGTAGGCGGAGTTGGTCGCCGACGAAGCCGACGCAACCTTGCCGACCCAGCGCGGATTGCGCAGGAAACCATCCTGTTCGGCCTGGCTCATGATGTAAGGGTTGCCGCCGGTGATCAGCTGCATTTCCTTCCAGTCGGTTTCGCCGGTCTTCACTTCGTGGGCCGGGTTGCCGAGGAAATCGGCCACGACCATTGCCTGCGAAGTGGACATGCCGGTACCGATCTCGATGCCGATATGACGCAGGCTGATGCGCCCTTCGGCTGTGAATTCGATGCTGGCCATCGGCGCTTCGGAACCGGTGCCAAAGTCTTTCTGGCAGATGGCGAAACCGATGCCGTACCAGTTGTCCGGGTCGGCGGCTTCACGCTGCTTTTTGATCGCGTCGCGGTTTTTCCAGACGTCGTGCACCGCGGCCTTGTCGAGAATCTCGTGCAGGCGCAAGGCACCGGCGGGCACCGCGCCCTGGGTGTTTTTCATGCCCGAACGCAGGGCGTTCTTGCGGCGCAGTTCGATGGCATCGATGCCGAGGCGATTGGCGATTTCATCGACCATCATCTCGGTGGAAGCCATGCTCTGCAGGGTGCCGTAGCCACGCATCGACCCGGCCTCGACGGCGCGGGAATGGTAGGCGGTCACCTGCAGATCGTTCTGCGGCATGTAGTAGATCGACTGTGCCGCCGTGGCGCCAACCGCCGCCACCGACGGGCTGTAGTTGACCCGGCCGCCACCGTCCACGCTCATCTCGGCGCGGAAAATCTTGAAGCTGTAGTCGTTCTTGTCCACCGCTAGCTGGTAACGGATATCGAACGGGTGACGCTTGATGCCGCTCTGGAACTGCTCGTAGCGGTCGTTGGCCAGGCGCACCGGCACACCGGCGCCGTACAGCGCAGCGAGAGCTGCGTAGTAGACGAAGATGTTGTGGTCCTTGGAGCCGTAACCCACGGTGTAGCCAGGGTGCATGTTCAGGTTGGCCAGGCCGAAGCGCGACGGCGCGATCATCTTCGCGGTCTCGGTCGCGGTTTCCAGCGGGCACTGGGTGGCAACGACAAAATGCAGGGTCTTGGTCGCCGGATCGTACCAGCCGTTGCCGTTGTCCGGTTCCATGGCCGCAGGCTCGATCGATGGCGTCTTGTAGCGCTCGTCGAACACCAGCCAGTTGTCCGGCGGCGTGTCGATCTGCTGCTTCATGCGCTCGGCGTAAAACAGCCCGCGCTCGGTCAGGTTGCCGTGCAGGTTCGGTTGCGAGTTCCACACCGGACGACGGTTGCGCAGCATCGGGAACAGGATCGAATCCTTGAGGCTGGCGAATTCATCTTCGTCCGCCGAAGTCGCGCCACCCACACGCACGTAGCGGAAACTGCCGTACGGATCGCCTTCGTAGAACGGCACCTGGGCACCGTAACGAATCGCCTTGTCGTTGAACTTGAGCTTGGCCTTGGCCTGACGGAAGCGCTCGAAATCGTTCCAGATCAGGATCGCCACCGGGTGACCGATGAACATCGGCACCTTGCCGGCCGGCAACAGTGGGTCGGGGGCGTGTTCTTCGGGGAAAACGATACCGTCCTTGACCAGGTCCTCGGCGGTGACGATGCGGTCCGGCTGCAACTCGGCGCCGAGCCACGACAGGTCATACCCGTCGTAGATGCGGTCGGCCTTGATGGTTTTGAGCAACATGGCGTGGCCCTGCTGCTGCGGCCAGCCCGGCATGTCCTTGGCGCGGATGTCGCGGGCGAACACTTTGCTGCCGCAGACCTTGGACAGTGCGTCGTTACGTGCGCGCGCCTTGCCGTTATTGCCAAGCCATTGCTCGGACGGCACGGTCACGCTGTTTTCCATCAGGGCCGCCAGCGCCTTGCTGCTCAGCGGCGTGAGCGTCACGCTCACGCCCGCTACCAGCCCGCCCTGAAGGAACGAACGCCGGGATATATCACGGTTGGACATGGATCATCCTCTGGGCGGTTATGGGATCCGCCCTTTTGGTTATCTACTGGAAATCGGGGGTGTTGCAGGAGCCCTTCCGATGTGGCGAAGGGCTGAAATGACAGCGTAAAGCTGACTGAAGGGTTAAGTTTATAGGCTTATGCCGTTGCGGCAAACATCCAGACACAAAAAAACTGACCAAAAGATCAGAATTTCGTCGCTTTACTGCGTAGCAGATCGATGAACAGGCCCAATTCCCGACTGATGTGCTCGCCCTTGCGCAACAGCAGCCCGAACGGCGCCAGTTGCACATCCAGCTCCACCGGCAACGCCACCACCAGCCCCATCTTCAGGTAATCGCGCAGCGCGGTTTCCGACAGCACCATGATCGCGTCGGTCAGTTGAATCAGTTGCTGCATCGAATACACCGAACTGCACTCGATGATGTCCGCCGGAAGCGGCAACGCCTGGCGCTGCAAGGCCTGATCCAGACCGATGCGCGCCGGGCTGGTTTCCGGTTGCAGGATCCACGGCCAGGCGCTGACCAGTTCCGCCAGCTCCAGCTTCTCGCGTTTGGCCAGCGGATGGCCGGCGTGCACCACCACCAGCAGGCGCTCGTTGCCCAGTTGCTCGAATTCGTAATGCTGGCTGTCGGTGGCGGCGTTGCGCCGGGCGATGGCCAGGTCGATGCGGCCCTGCTCCAGCAACTGGATCACCTGGTCGCTGGTATCGCCCATGATGCGTATCCGCAACTGCGGGTTGAGCGCCTTGATTTCGGCAATCGAATCCATCACCAGATCCGGCGCCGCACCCATGATGGTGCCGATGGACAGATAGCCGTAGCCGCCCTGCTGCCGCGCCATCAGATCCTCGGCGCAGCGATCCAGGCCGCTCAGGGCCGACTCGGCAAAACGGATCAGCTCCTGCCCCAGCGCGGTCGGGCGCATGCCCCGGGGCAGGCGCTCGAACAGATCGCAACCAAACATGTCTTCAATTTCATGAAGCATGCGGGTAGCCGCCGGTTGCGACATATTCAGATTTTGCGAGGCGCGGTGCAGGTTCTGGCTGGTGCTGAGCGCCACCAGCATGTGCAGATGCTTGTAACGCAGGCGATTGAACAGGCTGCGGGAGAGGATCGGCGTGGTCATGTCGGGCCTTTTTTATCGATAACTTCAAGGTATCGGTTGTGAGCTAGATTCGATTTGTAACGCATCGATCAGGGGCCGTACAGTCTTTCCCATAAGAACAAATGCCCTACCAAAGGAAACTGCGATGAAGACTCTACCCGCGCCTCTGCTCGCCAAAATTTCCTGGCGGCTGCTCCCGTTTCTCCTGCTGATGTACATCATGGCCTTCCTCGACCGCGCCAACGTCGGGTTCGCCAAGCAAGCCTTTCAAGCCGACACCAACATCAGTGACGCCGCCTTCGCCTTCGGCGCCGGGGTGTTCTTTGTCGGTTACGCGCTGCTCGAAGTGCCGAGCAACCTGATCCTGCACCGCGTCGGCGCCCGCCTGTGGATGTGCCGGATCATGGTCACCTGGGGCCTGGTCTCCGCGGCCATGGTCTTTGCCCACAACGAAACCACTTTCTACGTCCTGCGCTTCTTGCTCGGTGTCGCCGAGGCCGGTTTCTTCCCGGGCGTCATCCTCTACCTCACCTACTGGTTCCCCAGCGCCGTGCGCGGCAAAGCCATGGGCTTCTTCTACTTCGGTGCGCCTCTGGCGTTCATCTTCGGCAGCCCGCTGTCCGGCCTGTTGCTGGAGCTGGACGGCTTTGCCGGCTTCCACGGCTGGCAGTGGTTGTTCGCCGTTGAAGGCTTGATGGCATCGGTGGTGGGCATCTGGGCCTACTGGTACCTGGACAATCGCCCGGCCGATGCCAAGTGGCTGACCGTGGAAGAACGTACGCAGATCCAGACCCTGCTCGACCAGGAAGACAGCCACAAACAGAGCCACGGTCGCAGTCTGCTCAACGTGCTGTGCCAGCCTTCGGTGCTGTACCTGTGCCTGATCTACCTGCTGATCCAGGCCAGCGTCTACGGCGTGGTGTTCTACTTGCCGAGCCAGGTGGGTGGACTGCTGGGCACCAAGGTAGGTCTGATGGTCGGCCTGGTCACGGCGATCCCGTGGATCTGCGCGCTGCTGGCCGCTTACCTGATTCCCGGCTACAGCGACCGCACCGGCGAACGTCGCCGCACCGCGAGCCTGACCTTGTTGATGGCCGCCACCGGCATCGCCTGCTCGGTGACCTTCAGCAACCCGCTGCTGGGGATCATCTCGCTGTGCTTCGCCGCCTCCGGCTTCATCGCCGTGCAACCGGTGTTCTGGACCTTCCCGTCCAGCTACCTCGCCGGTAGCGCCGCGGCGGCCGGTATCGCCCTGATCAACTCGTTCGGCGCCCTGGGCGGCTTCATCGCCCCGGTGCTGAAAAACTGGGCCGAAGGCGCCTTCCATTCTCCGGCAGCCGGTCTCTACCTGCTGTCCGCCACCACCGTCATCGCCGCGTTGCTGGTGCTGGGCGTGCGCTCACCTGCCGCCAAAGCCTCGAACAAACCGGCCACCGTTTAAACCTGAGGAGTCACACCATGGGCATTCCAACCATCAAGCACGTCCGCGCCTTCACTCTGCGAGGCGGCGGCGCGGATTACCACGATCAGGCGGACGGTCACTGGATCGACGATCACATCGCCACCCCGATGAGCAAATACCCGGAGTACCGCCAGAGCCGCCGCACCTTCGGCATCAACGTGCTCGGCACCCTGGTGGTGGAGATCGAGGCCAGCGACGGCACCGTCGGTTTCGCCGTGACCACCGGTGGCGAGCCCGCCGCCTACATCGTCGAGAAACACCTGGCGCGTTTCCTCGAAGGTGCGAAGGTCACCGACATCGAAAAGATCTGGGACCAGATGTACCAGTCGACCCTGTATTACGGGCGCAAGGGCATCGTGATCAACACCCTTTCCGGGGTCGACCTGGCGCTGTGGGACTTGCTCGGCAAGATCCGCCAGGAGCCGGTGCACCAGTTGCTCGGCGGTGCGGTGCGCGATGAGTTGCAGTTTTATGCCACCGGCGCCCGTCCGGATCTGGCGCAGAAAATGGGCTTCATCGGCGGCAAGATGCCGTTGCACCACGGCCCGGCCGAAGGCGAAGACGGTCTGCGCAAGAACCTCGAGGAACTGGCCACCATGCGCGAACGGGTCGGCCCGGATTTCTGGCTGATGCTCGATTGCTGGATGAGCCTGGACCTCAACTACGCCACCAAGCTGGCGGTCGGCGCCCACGAACACGGTTTGAAATGGATCGAGGAAGCCCTGCCGCCGGACGATTACTGGGGTTACGCCGCCCTGCGCAACAACGTCCCCAAAGGCATGCTGGTGACCACCGGTGAACACGAAGCGACCCGCTGGGGCTTTCGCATGCTGCTGGAGATGGGTTGCTGCGACATCATCCAGCCGGATGTCGGCTGGTGTGGTGGCCTGACCGAACTGGTGAAAATCTCGGCGCTGGCCGACGCCCACAACGCCCTGGTCATCCCCCATGGCTCGTCGGTGTACAGCTATCACTTCGTCGCCACCCGGCATAACAGCCCGTTCGCCGAGTTCCTGATGATGGCGCCGAAGGCGGACGAAGTGGTGCCGATGTTCCATCCGCAACTGCTCGGCGAACCGGTGCCGGTGAACGGCCGCATGCGCCTGTCGGCCCTCGATCAGCCCGGCTTCGGCGTGACGCTCAACCCCGAATGCCAACTGCATCGGCCGTACAGCCGCTGAGACAGGAGTCCGTGATGAAAATGCCGCACAACGCTTTCAAGGCCGCCCTGAAAAACCCGGCGACCCAATACGGTATCTGGGCCGGTTTCGCCACCGGCTACGCTGCCGAGATCGTTGCCACCACCGGTTACGACTGGATGCTGATCGACGGTGAACACGCACCCAACACCGTGCCCGGCGTGCTCGCCCAGTTGCAGGCGGTCGCGCCCTACACCACCGCGCCCGTAGTGCGCGCGGTGACGGGCGACGCCAACCTGATCAAGCAATTGCTGGATATCGGCGCCCAGACCCTGATGATCCCCATGGTCGAAACCGCCGAGCAGGCCCGGGCGCTGGTGCGGGCCATGCGTTATCCACCCCACGGCATTCGCGGTGTCGGCGGCGGCCTGACCCGCGCCACGCGTTGGGACGGGGTGCCCGATTACCTCAATACCGCCCATGAACAGCTGTGCCTGATCGTCCAGGTGGAGTCGCGCCTGGGCGTGGAAAACGTCGAAGAAATCGCTGCCGTGGAAGGCGTGGATGCGGTGTTCATCGGCCCGGCGGACCTGTCCATCGGCCTCGGCCATGCCGGCAATCCCGGGCATCCCGAGGTCCAGGTGCATATTCGCCATGCGGTGGACGCCACGCTGGCGGCCGGCAAGGCCTGCGGCATCCTCGCGCCGAATGAGGAAGATGCGCGCCGCTATCAGGGTTGGGGCTGTCAGTTCATCGCGGTCGCCATCGACATCAGCCTGTTGCGCCAGAGCGCCATGGCCGCCCTCGCCCGCTATCGCGAACCCGCTGATACGCAAGCACCGTCACGCACTTACTGATCTGCCAAGGAGTCGCCTCATGTCGTCCGTGCCTGTCTACGAAAACTTCATCAACGGCCAGTTTGTGGCCAGTGCTGCCCATCTCGACGTGCTCAACCCGGCCACCGGCGCGCTGCTGTCGAAAGTCCCGGCCTCCACCGCCGAAGACGTCGACCGCGCCCTGGCCGCCGCCCGCGCCGCGCAAAAGGACTGGTCGCGCAAACCGGCCAACGACCGCGCCGGCTACTTGCGGCGAATCGCTGCCAAACTACGGGAGAACGTGCCGCACCTGGCGCGCACCATCACTCTGGAACAGGGCAAGATCAGCGGCCTGGCGGAGGTCGAGGTGAATTTCACCGCCGACTACCTCGACTACATGGCCGAATGGGCGCGACGCCTGGAGGGCGAAATCATCACCAGTGATCGCCAGAACGAGAACATCTTCCTGTTCCGCAAACCCCTGGGCGTGGTTGCCGGGATCCTGCCGTGGAACTTCCCGTTCTTTTTGATCGCCCGCAAGATGGCCCCGGCGCTGCTGACCGGCAACACCATCGTGATCAAACCCAGCGAAGAGACGCCGAACAACTGCTTCGAATTCGCCCGGCTGGTGGCCGAAACCGACCTGCCGCCCGGCGTGTTCAACGTGGTTTGTGGTGACGGCCAGGTGGGCGCGGCGCTCAGTGCGAACAAGGGCGTGGACATGATCAGCTTCACCGGCAGCGTCGACACCGGCTCGCGGATCATGGCCGCCGCGGCGCCGAACATCACCAAGCTCAACCTGGAGCTGGGCGGCAAGGCGCCGGCGATCGTGCTGGCGGATGCCGATCTGGATCTGGCGGTGAAGGCCATCCGGGATTCGCGGATCATCAACAGCGGCCAGGTGTGTAACTGCGCCGAGCGGGTGTACGTCGAGCGTAAGGTGGCGGATCAGTTCATCGAGCGCATCGCGGCGGCGATGAGCGCCACGCGTTATGGCGACCCGATCGCCCAGCCGGACGTGGAGATGGGGCCGCTGATCAATCGCCAGGGGCTGGACAGTGTCAACCAGAAGGTTCGCACCGCGTTGAGCCAGGGCGCGAGCCTCGTCAGTGGCGGGCAGATCGCCGATCTGCCGAACGGCTTCCATTTCCAACCCACGGTATTGGCCGGCTGTCGCGCCGACATGCAGATCATGCGCGAAGAGATCTTCGGCCCTGTGCTGCCGATCCAGATCATCGACGACCTGGACGAAGCCATCGCCCTGGCCAACGACTGCGAATACGGCCTGACCTCATCGATCTACACCCGCGACCTGAGCAAGACCCTGCACGCGATGCGCGAGCTGGATTTTGGCGAAACCTACGTCAACCGCGAGAACTTCGAAGCCATGCAGGGCTTCCATGCCGGCGTGCGTAAATCCGGTATCGGCGGCGCGGATGGCAAGCATGGGTTGTATGAGTACACCCATACCCATGCGGTTTATCTGCAGGGCTGAAGATGGCGCTGAGGCTGATGACGCCTTCGCGGGCAAGCCCGCTCCCACATTGGATCTGTGTCGTTCACAAATACCCTGTGGGAGCGGGCTTGCCCGCGATGGCGTCAGATCAGTCAGCAAAAGGCCATCAGAAATCCACGGTCGCCGACAGCAAATAGGTCCGCGGCGTCGCCAGCGTCAACCCCGGCTCACTGTCATCCGACGCCCCCGCCGAACTCCAGTAGCGCTTGTCCGCCACGTTCTCGACGTTGGCGCGCACGGTGATGGTCTTTTCATCGACCCGGAACGCATAGCGCGCGCCCACGTCGAAACGCTCCCACGAATCGATTTCCTTGTCGTTGGACTGGTCCAGATACTGCGAGCTGGAATACATGCCGCGACTGGTCAGCGTCAGCCCTTCCACGCTCGGCACATCCCACTCCGCGCCCAGGTTGACGTTGTACTTGGGCGTCGCCGGTGCGCGGTTGCCGTCGAAGGTGCCATTGGTGGTGTTGGTCAGTTCGCTGTCGATGTACATCACACCGCCGAGCAGACGCACGCCCTTGAGCGGTTCACCGAAAACTGTCAGCTCCACCCCATCGTTCTGACGCTTGCCATTGGGACCGAAGACCCGCGTGGTCGCGTTGGTTTCGTAGGCGGGCTGTTTGATGCGAAACACCGCGGCCGTCACCGCAAACGGACCGGCGTCGTACTTGGCGCCGACCTCCACCTGACGGCTGATGAACGGCGGGAAAATCTCGTCCTCGTTCACCGAGGTCGACGGCGCGATCTTGCCCTGGCTCAAGCCTTCCATGTAGTTGGCGTACAGCGACAGCTTGTCGGTGGCCTTGAACAGGATGCCGCCCGATGGCGAGAATTTTTCCTCGTCGTAAGCGGTGTCGCCTTTCACGCCGTCCGACCAGTCGTCGACCTTCACTCGTTGCCAGCGACCACCCAGGGTCAGCAGCACGCGATCATCGAAGAAACCCAGGGTATCGGACAGCGCCACGCTGCTGAAGCGGTTTTCGGTGTAGACCTTCGCATCCTGGCGCGTGGCTCGTACCGGTGTCGGCGTTTCCACGGGGTTGTAAAGGTTGCTGGGCGCTGCGGCATAACGAGCGCCGCCGTTTTCGAAGTCCATGTAGAAATAGCTGGCGGCCAGATTGACCTGATGGCTCACAGGCCCGGTGTGGAACCAGTTGCGCACCCCGGCCGTGGCCGTGCGGACATTTTCGTCGCGGGTGAAATCCCGGGGCAGGACGCTGAAATCGCCGGCATTGTTCGTGACGGAAACCGCGTGCCGGAGGAAGTCATGATTGCTTTTGCGCGCGCCGACACCGCCGTAGAGCATCACGGAATCGGTGACATCAAACTCGCCATTCACCGTGCCGAACGTATCTTCGGTCCGCGCCTTGCTCCAGGGCTGCGCGTAGTTGTGGCGCACATCGCTGGCATGGGGCACCTGCGCATTGGCGCCGACCTGCACCCTTTCCTGCGGTGCATCGGTGTCGCGCTCGGTGTGGCCGATATCGGTCGAGAGGCGCAGGCGATCACCGCGAAAATCCAGACCCAGCACGGCCATCTCGCGGTCGACGCTCTGGTGATCCCATTCGGTATCGCCCGACTGTTTTACGCCGTTGAAACGCAGACCGAATTTGTTGTCCTCGCCGAAACGCCGGCCAACATCCACCGCACCGCCCAGCTGATTGTTGGAGGCGTAATCACCGGTAAACGAGGTGATCGGCGCATCGGTCGCACGCTTGGCCACCACGTTGATTCCGCCGCCCACGCTGCCCCGGGGCGAGATGCCGTTGATCAGCTGGCCGGGGCCTTTGAGGATGTCGACGCGGTCGGCCATTTCCATGTCGATCGTGTAAGTCGGCAGGACGCCGTACAGACCATTGTAGGAAACATCGCTGTTGAACAGGCTGAGCCCGCGAATGGTGAATTGCTCATAACGCCCGCCCGCCGGGTTGGTCGCGCGAACCGAAGGATCGCTGGCGATCAGGTCACCGAGAGTCCGTGCCTGCAGGTTTTCAATCGCCTCGCTGGTGTAGGTGGTCATGCTGAACGGCGTTTCCATGAAGTCCTGCGAGCCCAGCAACCCCTGGGAACCGCGGCGCGCGACCTGGCCGCCGGCATAGGGATCGCCGTGCTCGGTATCGATCGCGCCGAGAATCGAGGTCGCCCCCAATTGCAGGCTGCTGCCCATGGGCGCCGGAATCAGGATGTACGCCTGATCGCCCACCGCCTGCAATTGCAGGCCGGAATTGTGCAACAGGCGGGCAAAGCCCTCCTCCACGCCAAAGTCACCGGACAGGCCGGCACTGCTGCGACCGCTGACCAGCGCCGGGTCGACCGACAGATTGACCCCGGCCAGGCCGGCGAATCGGGTCAGCGCATCGCTCAGGCTACCGGCGGGCACCTGATAGCTGCGGCGAGCGGCGTCTTCGGCCCAGGCATTGCCCATGAAAAGCGGACTGGCGCTGAGGCTCAACAGCAGGCTCAGGCGTAACAGAGGACGCACAGCGGACGATGCCTGGCGCGGAGATGAAGGCTTTACTGCGGGCATTGAAAAAGCTCTCTTGTTCGTTCAGTTGCCTTGAATGACAAGCGAGCCAAAAAAAGGGGACAGGCTTCAGACATTATTTTCGCGCGGCACCAACGTCACCCAATAGCGGGTGCGCATTTGCACCTCCAGCGGCAGGCTGGCCGCGAGCAGCGCGAGGACTCGGTCGGTGTCATCCACGCGGAAACTGCCGGTCACCCGCAGCGCCTCGAGCTCCGGCGACCAGCGCAGGACGCCCGGTCGGTACATATCGAGTTCGCGCAGGAAATCCCCCAGAAGCTGGTTACTGGCCATCAACACGCCCTCGCGCCAACCGGGTTGCGATACGTCAAAGGCTTCCACGGTTGACGCGCCCTTTGCCTGCAGGCCAATCCGCTCACCTGCCTTGAGCGTCAATGCCCCGCCCTGCAACGACTGCAACTGCACGACACCCTGGAACACCGAAACCCGGCAGCTGTGAGCATCCTGGCGGACACAGACTTCGCTCTGGCTGACGATCACCTGGCCGAAAAGGGTCTGGATGGTCAGCGCTGAAACGCCAGGCACCTTGAGCGAGATTTCGCCCTCCACGAGCTTCAGCCGATGGTTCGGCAGATCCACATCGACGGCGCTGCCGGTGTTGAGCTGCAGCGAACTGCCGTCGGCCAGTTGCACCGTTTTGCGCTCACCTGTCGCGGTGTGCAGATCGGCACGCCAGACGTCCAGCGGCAATTGCCGGCTGATCAGCCAGGCTGCCGGCACCAGGGCCACCGCGCCGAGCGCGCGCTTGAGTACCACACGCCGCGACGGATCGGGACGGTCGAGGGTGCTCAGGGCCAACGCGGAAGGAAGATCGGAAAAACGCTGACGCAAAGCCTGCGCCTTCTGCCAGGCCTGTTCATGACCGGAATGGGTTTCGCGCCAGCGTTGCAGGTTGGCGCGATCCTGTTCGGTGGCACCACCGGATTCCAGCAGCGCCAGCCATTGCGCGGCAGCGCGGACGGCTTGACGGACGTCAGGGGCCGGGCTGCTCACAGGTCCACCAGCAGGCAATGCTCGTAGGCTTGCGCCATGTAGCGCTTGATCGTGCGTTCGGACACCTGCAGGCGTTCGGCGATCTGCTGATAGCTCAGGCCTTCGAGCTGGCTCCAGAGAAACGCCCGGCGCACTGCTCTCGGCAATCCGTCGAGCAATTCATCCAGGGCTTGCAGGGTTTCCAGCAGTATCCAGCGCTGCTCGGGGGACGGCACGCAGTCCTCGGGAAGCGAGGCCAGGGCCTCGAGATAAGCCTGTTCCAGGCTGCGGCGTTTGTAGAAATTGCTCAGCAGGCGTTTGCCTACGGTCAGCAGATAGGCTCGGGGCTCATGCAGATCAGCGATGCGTTGGGAACTGGCGAGCAAGCGCAGGAAGGTGTCCTGGCTGAGGTCTGCCGCATCGCATGCGTTGCCCATGCGTCGACGCAGCCAGTTTTCCAGCCAGCCACGGTGATCGCGGTACAGATCGTGGAGGGTTTGCTCCTTCGGCATCGCTGCATCACTCATCTTTTCTAACCCTGTGCCAGGAGCTGTAAATGAGAGTGATTCTAATTAATATCGCAGCAACGAACCAAGCGCTTTGTGTGGCGGATGCGCAGAAAGATTTTTTTGGCTGGATCAGGCAGGCGGGAAAATCCGAATTGCAGAAACAAAAAACCCCGGTCTTTCGACCAGGGTCTTTGCTATCGATCCGAATCAAGCGCTGATGGCTTTCTTCGTAGCTTCAAGGCGTTCAGTGGTCCTTGAGGCAGATATGGCGCAGCGGACGGGACTCGAACCCGCGACCCCCGGCGTGACAGGCCGGTA
>NZ_JBSVXG010000011.1:0-67412 GCF_054070595.1 Pseudomonas sp. SDO55104_S430
GTCGGTGGGTGTACGCAAAATTTTCGACAACTGAAAATCACTGTGGGAGCGGGCTTGCTCGCGAAGGCGGTGTATCAGTCAATGAATTCTCAAGCTGACACACCGTATTCGCGAGCAAGCCCGCTCCCACAAGGTCGGTGGGTGTACGCGAAATTTTCGACAACTGAAAAAATCACTGTGGGAGCGGGCTTGCCCGCGATGGAGGTCGGGACACCGTGGGCCGTCAGGATGCCAGCGTTATCGTTGGCGACCATCGCGAGCGTGCTCGCTCCTACAGGGATTGCGTTGCGCCTTAGATGCGGAACTGGCCCACCAGCCCGCCCAGGCGCTGGCCCAGGTCGGCCAGGCTGCGGGAGGTTTGGGCGCCTTGTTGGGTTTCGTCGGCGACGTTGTCCACGGCGACGGCGATCTGGTGCACGCTGCGGTTGATCTCTTCGGCCACGGCGGTCTGTTCTTCGGCGGCGCTGGCGATCTGGGCGTTCATCGAGTTGATGGTGGCGATCAGCTGCGCCATGGTGTCCAGAGACGCGCCGGCTTCGTTGGCCTGGGCCGAGGTGCCGTCGCCAGCTTCGCTGGAGCGGCGCATGGCTTCGACCGCCGACTGGGTGCCGGCCTGCAGGCGGTCGATCATGCCCTGGATTTCCTGGGTGCTGATCTGCGTGCGGCTGGCCAGCGCCCGCACTTCATCGGCCACCACCGCGAATCCGCGACCGGCTTCACCAGCACGAGCCGCTTCGATCGCGGCATTGAGCGCCAGCAGGTTGGTCTGTTCGGCAATCGAACGGATGACCCCAAGCACACTGACAATCGACGACACGTCCTTTTGCAGGCTGTCGAGGGACACGCCGCTGCTGCGAATGTCATCCACCAGCGCATGAATCTTCACGATGCTGCCAGCCACCACGCGTTTGGCGGCCTGACCTTCTTCATCGGTCTGCTGCGCCGCAACCGCAGCGTTCTGTGCACTCTTGGCCACTTCCTGGGCGGCGGCGGACATTTCGTTGATCGCCGTCGCGACCTGATCGGTCTCGTGACGCTGACGCTCCATGGCCTGGTCCGAACGCTGGGCCTGGTCGGACACCTGATGCACCAGAGCAGTCAGTTGGCTGGTCATTTCGGTGATCTGGCGGACAAGTCCATGGATCTTGTCGACAAAACGGTTGAAGGAGCCGGCCAGCTCGCCCAGCTCGTCGTGGCTGGTGATGCTCAGACGACGGGTCAGGTCGCCTTCGCCCGCCGCGATGTCATCGAGGTTGGCTTTCATCAGGTTCAGCGGACGCAGGATGGTGTTGGCCAGCAGCATCCCGGCCGCGGCGATCAGCAACAGCACCACCACGGCCACGCCGACGATGCTCAGCACCACGCCCTGCATGCGCTCCTGCACCTTGGCTTCGACCACGGCGACTTGCGCCTCGATGCCGTCGAGGTTGACCGAGGTACCGACCGCCATGTCCCACTTGGCCAGGTATTCGGTGTAACCGAGCTTGGGCACCAGCACTTGGCTGTTACCCGGCAGCGGCGAGCTGTATTGCAGGTAGTGGGTGCCGTCCTTGGCGACCTTCACCAGGTCGCGGTTGACGTAGACGCCGTTGGGATCGCGGTTGTCCTTGAAGCTCTGGCCCACGCCTTCGGGGCTGTTGGCCTTGAACAGGCGCACGGTGTTGGAGTCGTAACCGAAGAAGTAGCCTTCCTTGCCGTAGGCGATGTTCGACAGCAGCTTGATGGCCTGGGCCCGTGCCGCGTCATCGCCGGGGGCGGCGGCGTCGTACAGGGGCTTGATGGTGGTCATGGCCACGGCGACGTAACTTTGCAGGGTGGCCTTGGCGTCAGTGAGCAGCCGTTCGCGAGTTTCCTCGACCTCGTTTCGAGCCTGGCCTTGCAGGATGAACAGCGTGGTCAGGCTGATGACCAGCGCAAAGAGCAGCACCGGGAGGACGGCAAGGGACAGGACTTTGGCCTTCAGGCTCATGCGCATGGCGTTCACTCTTTTGGTTTTATTGGCGTGGGTAAAGGCTTTAACGGCACGCGAAACCAAAAGTTGAATAAGGCCTGACATTGGGAAAACTGTGGGAGCGGGCTTGCCCGCGATGGCGGTGCGTCAGGCGGCATAAGTGTTGACTGGCACACCGTCATCGCTGGCAAGCCAGCTCCCACAGGTTCTGTGGTGTGCACAAAACCTGTGGGCAACCCGAATCAGCCGGATTACAGGACCATCGCCGCCAACCACCCGAACGCCAGCAACGGCAAGTTGTAATGCAGAAACGTCGGCACCACGGTGTCCCAGATATGGTGATGCTGCCCGTCGATGTTCAGGCCCGAGGTCGGGCCCAGTGTCGAGTCCGAGGCCGGCGAGCCCGCATCACCCAGGGCGCCGGCGGTGCCGACGATGCACACGATGGCGATCGGGCTGAAGCCCAGCTGCACGCACAGCGGCACGAAAATCACCGCGAGGATCGGCACCGTGGAAAACGACGAGCCGATGCCCATGGTCACCAGCAGTCCCACCAGCAACATCAGCAGCGCGCCGATGGCCTTGCTGTGGCCGATCCACGACGCCGAGGCTTCCACCAGCGTCTGCACCTCGCCGGTGGCCTTGATTACTTCACCGAAGCCGGAGGCGGCGATCATGATGAAGCCGATCATCGCCATCATCTTCATGCCTTCGGTGAACAGGTCGTCGGTGTCGCGCCATTTGACAATGCCCGACAGGGAGAAGATCAGGAAGCCGGCCAGCGCGCCGATGATCATCGAGTCCAGCAGCAGTTGCACGATGAACGCCGCGGCGATGGCCAGCAGCGCCACCATCAGGCTCAACGGGTTGTATTGCACCGCCACCTGTTCGACCTGCTCGATCTTCGCCAAGTCGTACACGCGTTTTTTGCGGTAGCTGATGAACGCCACCCCAAGCCCGACCAGCATGCCCAGCGCCGGAATGCCCATGGCGTGGGTGACGTTGATGCCGGCGACGTCCACGCCGCTGCGGGCCACGTTGGCCAGCAGGATTTCATTGAGGAAGATGTTGCC
Organism: Pseudomonas sp. SDO55104_S430; assembly: GCF_054070595.1. Lineage (NCBI taxonomy): Bacteria > Pseudomonadati > Pseudomonadota > Gammaproteobacteria > Pseudomonadales > Pseudomonadaceae > Pseudomonas > Pseudomonas sp. SDO55104_S430. The sequence goes on from NZ_JBSVXG010000011.1 coordinate 3,025, forward strand.
GAAGCCCACCGGCAGGAACATGTAGGGGGTGATCAGGCCGAAGGTGATGACGCAGGCGATCAGCCGACGGTCCAGTTGCAGTTTGGTCAGCACGTATAAAAGCGGCGGCACCAGCAACGGAATAAAGGCGATATGTATCGGCAGAATGTTCTGCGAGGCGATGGCCACCACCCACAGCAGGCCGATCAGCAGCCATTTGACCTGACCGCCGCCGGTGGCGTGCTGGCGATCGACCAGCGCCAGCGCCTTGTCGGCCAGGGCGTGGGCCAGGCCAGACTTGGCGATGGCCACGGCGAACGCGCCGAGCAAGGCATAGGACAACGCCACCGTCGCCCCGCCGCCAAGCCCGCTGTTGAAGGCCTTGAGCGTCGCCTCGATGCCCAGCCCCCCGGTCAACCCGCCCACCAGCGCGCCAACGATCAACGCGATGACCACGTGCACGCGCGACAGGCTGAGAACCAGCATGATGCCGACCGCGGCAATCACTGCATTCATTTCATTACCTCAAGACAAACGAAAAGACTCCGTCCGGCAGTCTGCGATGAGCCGCCAGCGGATTTGGAGATGGGTTTTATTAGAGGGCGCGCACTTTGCCGTATGGTCGCGCCCGTGTCAAAGCGCAGGGTGCGTGCGGATGTAACGACATGTGATCCCCCTGTGGCGACGCGGACTCCTGTGGCGAGGGGGCTTGCCCCCGTTCGGCTGCGCAGCAGTCGCAAAACCTGTGGATGCGGTTTGCCTGGAAGAATGCAGGGGGCCGCTTCGCGACCCAACGGGGGCAAGCCCCCTCGCCACAGGCAAGCCCCTCACCACAGTAGATATTCTTCGCCAATGAAAACGTATTCCAACGCCCGATAGACGGAATAAAGAAAGCCAAAATCCTGCCGCTAACCTGCAAAGTCTCAGATATTTATCGAATAAGGACGTCTCCATGTCGCTCAGACAACTTTCCATCCAATGGAAAATCACCCTGCTGGCCGGGCTTTGCCTGGCGGGGGTCGTGACCTTGCTGGTCGGGCTTTCGCTTTATCGCATGGAGCACAGCTCCCAGCTGGTGAAAGCCTCGAGCATGGAGATGCTGAACGAAGCAGCGCAGGCGCGGATCGAGTCCCAGGGCGAGAACCAGGCGCTGAACATTCGCCAGCAGTTCATGGATGCCTATCAGTACGGCCACGGCTTTTCGCGGCAGGTGCTGTTCCTGCGCGATCAGGCCGAGAAGCGCTTTCTCGATGCCTTCGACTTGCGTGAGGACCTGACGCGCCAGGTCAAATCCGCGCTGCAAGCCAACCCGGACCTGCTCGGCCTGTCCCTGGTGTTCGAGCCCAACGCACTGGACGGCAAGGACGAACTGTTCGCCGATCAGGGCGAGATCGGCAGCAATGAAAAGGGCCGTTTCGCCCTGTACTGGTCGCAACCGACCCCGGGCAAGCTGACGTCCATGCCGCTGCCGGAAAAGGACATCGCCGACACCAGCACCGGCCCCGGCGGCGAGGCGGCCAACGCCTGGTTCACCTGCCCGCGCGCGACCCTCAAACCCTGCGTGATCGAGCCGTACTTCTATGTGATCGACGGCCAGAACGTGCTGATGACCAGCATCGTTTTCCCGCTGATGCTCAACGGCAAGGTCATCGCGTCGCTGTCGGTGGACATCAACCTCAACAGCCTGCAGGCCCTCAGCCAGAGCGCGAGCAAGAAGCTCTACGACGGCCAGACCAGCGTCAGCATCGTCAGCCCCGCCGGCCTGCTCGCCGGCTACAGTCCGGACGTCGGCAAACTCAGCCAGCGTCTGGAAGCAGTGGATCCGCGCAACGGCGGCGAACTGATGCGCATGCTCGCCAGCATCAGCCAGACCACCAGCCTGCACAGCGAGGAAAAGCTCAAGGTGCTGGCGCCGTTCCAGCCGATTCCGGGTGGCAAGACCTGGGGCGTGTTGCTCGATGTGCCGGAGAAAGTCCTGGTCGGCCCCGCCGAAGCGCTGAAAAAACAGCTGGATGACAGCAACACCGCCGGGACCCTGACCGAACTCGGCCTGGGCGTGCTGGCCGCGTTGATCGGCCTGCTGCTGGTGTGGTTGATGGCCCGCAGCGTGACCAAGCCGATCCTCGGCGTGGCGCACATGCTCGAAGACATCGCCAGCGGCGAAGGCGACCTGACCCGGCGCCTGGCCTACGACAAGAAGGACGAATTGGGCCAACTGGCCGGCTGGTTCAACCGATTCCTCGACAAGTTGCAGCCGATCATCGCCGAGGTGAAGCGTTCGGTGCAGGACGCCCGTGGCACCGCCGATCAGTCCTCGGCCATCGCCACCCAGACCAGCGCCGGCATGGAGCAGCAGTACCGTCAGGTGGATCAGGTGGCGACCGCGTCCCACGAAATGAGCGCCACCGCTCAGGATGTGGCCCGCAGCGCGGCGCAAGCGGCCCAGGCTGCGCGGGATGCCGATCAGGCGACCCGTCAGGGCCTGACCGTGATCGACCGCACCACCGCGAGCATCGATCATCTGGCCGCCGACATGAGCGCGGCGATGGCTCAGGTCGAAGGCCTGGCCGCCAACAGCGAGAAGATCGGTTCGGTGCTGGAAGTGATCCGCGCCATTGCCGAGCAGACCAACCTGCTGGCGCTCAACGCAGCGATCGAAGCGGCCCGTGCCGGTGAGGCCGGGCGCGGTTTTGCGGTGGTGGCCGATGAAGTGCGCAACCTGGCCCAGCGCACTCAGCAGTCGGTGGAGGAAACCCGTCTGGTGATCGAGCAGTTGCAGAATGGCACTCAGGAAGTGGTGGGCTCGATGGGCAACAGCCATCGTCAGGCCCAGGGCAGTGTCGAGCAGGTCAGCCAGGCGGTAACCGCGCTGCGGCAGATCGGCGAGGCGGTGACGGTGATCAGCGACATGAACCTGCAGATCGCCAGCGCCGCCGAGGAACAGAGCGCGGTGGCCGAGGAGATCAACAACAATGTGGCGACCATTCGCGACGTGACCGAATCGCTGTCGGGCCAGGCCAATGAAACCGCACGGGTGAGCCAGACCCTCAATTGCCTGGCCAACCATCAGCAGAGCCTGATGGATCAGTTCCGCGTCTGATCACAGCCCCCTGTAGGAGCGAGCACGCTCGCGATGGTCGTCAACGATAACGCTGGGTGCCTGACACCCAGCGGTGTCTGGGCCTCCATCGCGAGCATGCTCGCTCCTACAGGTCCCCATCCAGTCAGCGGAATGATGGCGAGTGGATATCTGCGCAATCACGATTATGCTTCTAGGGACCTTGCAGCAATGCGAGGCCGTCAGTTCGTGTCCACGTTTCGCGCAGTCCCCAGGGCCAGGGTGCGGCAACAATTGAGAGGTGCTCCGGCCGAAAACAAGAAAGAACGGAGAAATCTCATGGCGACAATCAGCGGCACCACCATGGGCAGTGAGCCCAAGCACGGGGTCACCCGGGAGGAGCGAAAGGTCATTTTCGCGTCATCTTTGGGCACTGTGTTCGAATGGTACGACTTCTATCTGTACGGCTCTCTGGCTGCGATCATCGCCAAGCATTTCTTTGCCGGCGTCAATGAAACCACCGCCTTCATCTTCGCCCTGCTCGCCTTTGCCGCAGGCTTTGCCGTGCGGCCGTTCGGCGCCATCGTGTTCGGCCGCCTGGGCGACATGATCGGGCGCAAGCACACCTTCCTCATCACCATCGTGATCATGGGCGTGTCGACGGCAATCGTGGGTTTCCTGCCCGGGTACGCGACCATTGGCGTCGCGGCGCCGATCATCCTGATCACCCTGCGTCTGCTGCAAGGTCTGGCGCTGGGCGGTGAGTATGGCGGTGCGGCGACCTACGTGGCCGAACACGCGCCGAAGGGTAAACGCGGTTATTTCACCTCGTGGATTCAGACCACCGCGACCCTCGGCCTGTTCATGTCGCTACTGGTGATTCTCGCCTGTCGTACCATTCTGGGCACCGAGGCCTTCGAAGCGTGGGGCTGGCGGATTCCGTTCCTGCTGTCGATCCTGCTGCTGGCGATCTCGGTCTACATTCGTCTGCAACTGAACGAGTCGCCGGTGTTCATGAAAATGAAGGCCGAAGGCAAGGCGTCGAAGGCGCCGCTGACCGAATCCTTCGCCCGCTGGGAAAACCTGAAAATCGTCATCATGGCGCTGCTCGGCGGCACCGCGGGCCAGGCGGTGGTCTGGTACACCGGGCAGTTCTACGCGCTGTTCTTCCTGTTGCAGACCCTGAAGATCGACGCCCAGACCGCCAACCTGCTGATCGCTGGCTCGCTGATAATCGGCACGCCGTTTTTCGTGATCTTCGGCAGCCTGTCCGACCGCATAGGCCGCAAGGGCATCATCATGGCCGGCTGCATTCTGGCGGCGCTCACCTACTTCCCGATCTTCCATGCGCTGACCCAGTACGGGAACCCCGACGTGTTCATCGCTCAGGAGAAGAACCCGGTCACGGTGATTGCCGATCCCGACCAGTGTTCGTTCCAGTTCGACCCGGTGGGCAAGGCCAAATTCACCAGCTCCTGCGATCTGGCCAAGACCCTGTTGGCCAAGCGGGCCATCCCTTATGAGAACGTGAAGGCCGAGCCCGGGACTGTGGCGCAGGTGCGGATCGGCGATCGGGTGGTCGAGAGCTTCGAGGGCACCGGCATGCCGGCCGCCGACTTCAAGACCCGCAACGATGCCTTCACCGCCTCCCTGGCCACCGGCCTGAAAGAAGCCGGCTACCCCGAGAAGGCCGACCCGGCCAAGACCAACTACCCGATGGTGCTGTTGCTGCTGACGATCCTGGTGATCTACGTGACCATGGTCTACGGCCCGATCGCCGCCTGGCTGGTGGAACTGTTCCCGGCGCGCATCCGCTACACCTCGATGTCCCTGCCCTACCACATCGGCAACGGCTGGTTCGGCGGCTTCCTGCCGACCGTGGCCTTCGCCATGGTCGCGGCCACCGGGGATATCTACTACGGGCTGTGGTATCCGATCGTGATTGCAGTGATGACGGCGGTGCTGGGGATCTTCTTCATGCCGGAAACCAAGGATAGGGATATCAATCACACCTGAGGCCAGAAGGCTGCCCACTCCCTCAAGGAACACCCAATCCTTGTGGGAGCGGGCTTGCCCGCGATGACGGCAGTACATTCAACATCGCGGTGACTGTCAGATCGCAATCGCGGGCAAGCCCGCTCCCACAGGTCATGTGATTACAGGGTCTTTGCGGTTTGCTTCAGATGCGCTTGGGCAGTTCGATCACCACCTTCAACCCACCCCACTCACTCTCGCGCAAACTCAACGCCCCACCCCAGCTATCGACGATATCCCGCACGATCCCCAACCCCAGCCCATGCCCATCGGTCTGTTCATCCAGCCGGGTCCCCCGACTGAGCACCTGATCGCGCCGATCCTCGGGAATCCCCGGTCCATCGTCCTCGACACTCAGCTCAAACCCCTGCTCGCTCTCCACCACACTCAACCGCACTTCGGCATCCGCCCACTTGCAGGCGTTGTCCAGCAGGTTGCCGAGCAACTCCAGCAGGTCCTCGCGATCCCAGGGCAATTGCAGGCCCGGCGGGCAGCGGTAGCTCAGGTCCAGGTGCTCGCCATGGATCATGTTCAGGGTCGCCAGCAGGCCCGGCAGTTCGGCATCGCAGTCGAACAGCGCCCCCGGCAGCGCATCGCCTGACAAGCGCGCACGGTTGAGTTCGCGATTGAGGCGCTGCTGTACTTGCTCAAGCTGAGTTTTGAGGATCTTGCGCAGTTGCGGATGCCCGTCGAGCTGTTCGCTGGAAGCCAGGCTCAACAGCACCGCCAACGGGGTTTTCAGGGCGTGACCGAGGTTACCCAAAGCATTGCGCGAGCGCTTGAGACTGTCTTCGGTGTGGGCCAGCAAATGGTTGATCTGCGCCACCAGCGGCTCCAGCTCCACCGGCACCTGATCATCGAGTTGCGAGCGCTGCCCTTGCTGGAGCTGGGCGATCTGCTCCCGAGCCTTTTCCAGCGGACGCAAGGCGCGGCGCACGGTGAGTCGCTGCAACAGCAGGATCAGCAGCAGGCCCGCCAGCCCCAACCCGATGCCAATCTGGCGCATACGCCGAAAGCTTTCGCTGACGGGGGTGTAGTCCTGGGCGACGCTGATGGAAATCGACTGGCCCAGGCGCCGGTAATCGGAACGCAGCACCAGCAGTTGCTGGCCTTCCGGGCCCAGTTGCAGGTTGCTGTGCAACCCCGGCCGCTCCAGTCGCGGCAACTCCTGGTCCCACAGCGAGCGGGAGCGCCAGTGGCTGTCGGCGAAATCGATGCGGAAGTAGTGACCGGAAAACGGTCGCTGATAGGCCGGCGACAGCAGGCGCTCATCCAGTTGCAGACCCTCGGGGCCGCGCACCAGCGCCACCAGCAGGTTCTCGCTGTCGTTGCGCAGGCCGGATTCGAGGTAGCGTTGCAGGCCCATTTCGAACAGCCACAGGCTGGTCTGCGCCAGGATCAGGCCGACCACCACCATCACGCTGATCAGGCCCAGGCTCAAGCGGCGCTGGATCGACCTCACCGGGCTTGCCCGCCGAACAGATAACCCTGGCCGCGTCGGGTCTCGATCACGCTGCGCCCCAGCTTGCGCCGCAGGTGATTGACGTGGACTTCCAGCACGTTGGAATCGCGCTCAGTCTCACCGTCGTAAAGGTGTTCGGCGAGGTGCGTTTTCGACAGGATCTGCTCGGGGTGGAGCATGAAATAGCGCAGCAGTCGGAATTCGGCGGCGGTCAGCTGGATCTCTGCGCCGTCGCGGATCACGCACTGGCGGCCTTCATCCAGATGCAGGCCGGCCGCCTGGAGCGTGGGCTGGTTGACCTGGCCGTGGGCGCGACGCAACAACCCCTGGATGCGCAGATGCAATTCTTCGGGATGAAACGGCTTGGCCAGGTAATCGTCGGCGCCGGCCTTGAGGCCTTCGATGCGCTCGGCCCAGGAGTCGCGAGCGGTGAGGATCAATACAGGCGTCGTCAGCCCGCCCGCGCGCCACTGGGCCAGCACTTCGAGCCCCGGCAGGCCGGGCAGGCCCAGGTCGAGAATGATCAGGTCGTAGGGCTCGCTGCTGCCCTGATACACCGCGTCGCGACCGTCAGCCAGCCAGTCCACGGCGTAGCCTTGGCGATTGAGGCCCGCCAGCAATTCATCGGCCAGAGGCACATGGTCTTCCACCAGGAGCAAACGCATCGGTCAATCTTCCTTGTCTTTGAGCAGCCGGCCGGTGGCGGCTTCGACATCAATCTCGCGGACCACGCCTTCGGTGGTCAGCAGTTCGACTTCATAAATGTAGACGTGGTGTTTCTCTTCGAGCTCGACTTCCAGCAGCTTGGCCCCCGGATAGCGCTCCAGCGCCTGATGCAGCACCTGCTCAAGCGGCAGGATCACACCCTGCTGGCGAAGGCGCAGGGCCTCGTCCTGATCGAGATCGCGGGCCATCGCCACCGAGCAAACCGCCAGAAGCACAAGCGCCAGCCGAGTGCTGGCGCGTCGATGAGAAACAGAAAGCAGCGTCATTACGAAACCTGATGATCCTTGAGAACCTGGCCGGGGACGGCGTCTAATGAGGTGTTGCTTGCAAGGCAGCTTAGCAATGAGAACTTAATTGAAACTGAATTGCCATCATTGAACACCGTTGCGCAATACCTGTTGGAGCAGGACCTGTGGGAGCGGGCTTGCCCGCGATGACGGCGGCACATCCAACATCAATGTGACTGTCAGATCGAATCGCGGGCAAGCCCGCTCCCACAAGGTCAGTGCTGCCTCACAAGATGTTTATAATTGCGCGCTTGCCAGACATTGAGACCGGTATGACCGCCATCCACATCAAATTCCCCTCCCTGACCCTCAAGGCCGGCCCCCGCGCCTTTGCGCGCATTCGGGACAACGGCCTCAACGCCGCCGATGTCGGAACCCTACCCGGTGCCGCCGGTGGGCCGAAGGCGCTGGGGATTCAGGGGCTGGACCTGGCGTTGTTCGGCGACTGGCTGCCGGCGGCGCCGCGGGAGCGCTCGCTGATCGGCGCCTCGGTGGGTTCCTGGCGCTTCGCCAGCGCGTGCCTGCCGGATGCCGCCGAGGGCATTCGCCGGCTCGGGCACTTGTACACCGAGCAGAACTTCAACAAGGGCGTGACCATGGCACAGATCAGCCAGAGCTCGCGGCGCATGCTCGATGACCTGCTCGATGGCCGCGACGCCGCCCTGCTCGGCAACGCCCATTACCGCCTGAACATCATGGTGGTCAAAAGCCACGGCCTGCTCGCCGACGATCATCGCGGCCGTCTGGGGCTGGGCCTGTCGTCGGTGATCGCCGACAACCTGCGCGGTCGTGCGCGGCTGTCGCGGCACTTCGAGCGGCTGATCATCCACGATCCGCGCCTGGCGCCGCCGGTCGATACGCTCAATGACTTCCCGTCGCGCTTCGTCGCCCTCGATACCGGCAACCTGCGCCAGGCCCTGCTGGCCTCCGGCTCGATCCCCATGGTAATGGAAGGCGTGCGCGACCTGCCGGGTGCCGGCGCCGGCACCTTCCGCGACGGCGGCCTGCTGGACTATCACCTCGACCTGCCCTACAGCGGCGACGACATCGTGCTCTACCCGCACTTCACCGACCGTGTGATCCCGGGCTGGTTCGACAAGACCCTGCCATGGCGCCGCGCGTGCCCCGCGCGTTTGCAGAATGTGTTGCTGCTGGCGCCGTCGAAGGAATACCTGGCGCGCCTGCCCTACGGCAAACTGCCAGACCGCAACGACTTCAAGCGCTTCATGGGGGATGCTCCGAGTCGGCAGAAATACTGGCGCGCGGCGATGGATGAAAGCCGCCGGATGGGGGATGAGTTTCTGGATCTGGCCGCCAACGGTCGCTTGGGTGAGCGCTTGCTGACCCTTTAGTCAGGACAAGCTGTTAAACTCGCCGCCAGTCCCCATTGCCCCGGCGTCGCCCCGTCGATCGCCACCTCAACAGAGCTGAAAACACCTGTGGAAATCTTCAAGAATTCCACGGTTGGCTCCCGCCAAAAACCGCCCCGCCTCACAAACCGATTTAACCCCCTGCAAATATTGAATGGCGAGTATCACCGAGTACCGCGCAATCCCTTCCCAATGTAAAACAGTTAGTACATCATCCAGTACATTTGAAAGTAAGCATGGGAGCAATGTACTAGTGGCACTCACGGATACGGCAGCCAAGCAGGCCAAGCCAAAGGAAAAGGCATACACCCTCCCGGACGCCCTTGGCCTTTCACTTTACGTGGCGGCGAGCGGCGTGAAGAGCTGGCACTTTCGATATACCTGGCTTGGGAAGCAGGCCCGCATCTCGCTTGGGACATACCCGGAGAGTGGACTGAAGGAAGCGCGCGCACGCAGAGACGAGGCACGAGAGGACATCGCCAACGGGGTGGACCCGCGCGATTCGAGAAGGGACAAGAAGGCCGAGATGATTGCGGCCGGGGGCCAGACCTTCCGTCGTATCTATGACGAATGGCTGGCTTTCAGGAAGGGCACGCTTTCCCCTGGCAGTTACCGGGTGATCAGCAATGCGATGGAGCTGGATGTGTTGCCCGTGCTGGGCGACCGGCAGATTGACGCCATCAAGCGAGCTGACGTCATTGCCTTGATTCGTCGTGTTGAGAAGCGCGGATCGGTGGCGACAGCGGTGAAAGTCCGGCAGCGCATGAGCCAGGTCTTCAGCTATGCCATCGCCATCGGGGTCATTGAGGTGAACCCGACTGCCGAGATGCACGCCGTTACCGAGAAGATGGGCCAGCACAGGCCGCATCCGTTCCTGCCTTTCAGCGAGATGCCCAAGACCATGGCCGCGATCAATGGCTGTGCGTCAGGCCATCAGATGAAGTCCGCGCTGATGCTGATGATCTACACCGCCTCTCGACCCGGGGAAGTCAGGCATGCGGAATGGTCGGAAATCGACCTCGATGCCGCGATCTGGACCACGCCGGCGGCGAAGATGAAGATGCGCCGAGATCACTCAGTCCCTTTATCGACCCAGGCCGTCGCCATCCTGAAGAGCATGTTGCCGATCACGGGCGACAAGCGCTACGTGTTCATCAACCGCAACAACCCTATGGTGCCGATCGGGACCAACTACGCCAACAACGTCATGGACGCCTGCGGCCTCACCGGCAAACAGTCGCCGCACGGGTTCCGGCATCTGTTCTCCACCGAAATGAACGGCCGCGGCTATAACCGCGACTGGATCGAGCGTCAGCTCGCCCACGCAGACGCCAGCTTCATCCGAGACGTGTACAACCACGCCGCCTACTTGGAGCAGCGCCGGGATATGATGCAAGAGTGGGCGGACATCATCACTACCACCCAAGAAGGGCTATAGCGCCCTTCCCTTCTCCGGCGTTCTGCCGACATTCAACAATCCCTGCACCACCACGACTGCGCGTACAGCACGCCGTCGATTTCCTCCAGGCCGCTGATCGTGAAAGCGTTGGTGGCCATGCCCGAGATCCTGGCATCCAGGAGCGGCAGGAGGGGCACCTTGTTCAAAGGCATTCCCTGCGGCCGCATGACCGCGATATCGCTGGTCCTGTTCAGCGCCTGGCACATCTCATTGTTGATGTTGATGTCGCCCCTGATCGGAGTAGAGCCGCGAATGTCCTTCCATGGGCGCGCGACACCCTTCTCTCTCATGACGGTAATGAAGAAGTACATGGCCTGCTCGATACTGGATAAATGAACAGTATCATTGCACACCCGTCGCGATTCAATGAAGCCCTGACGACTGGACCAGTCCATCGTAGGCCTGCTCGCAGGTCAGGCCCCGGGCTCTGGCTTGGTCAGCAACTTCAGCCAGGTCGCCCGCTCGCTGGTCAGCGCGCTTGAGCACGTCGGCAAGCACAGCGGCGGCGCGGGCAGCTGCCTTGCTTGCGGCGGCAGTGCAGGAATTACCGCTGGCTTCACTGGCTGCGAGTCGAGCGGCAAGGTCGTCGGCTGCTCCGCGCAGGCTGACAGCAGCAGTGCGAGCAGTGGCAGCATCAGCAACTGCCTGGTCGATGATCTGTTGCCCATCCTGTACCGCCTTGTTGATTGATTGTTGGTAGGCCTGCTCCCGTGCCCGGGCGGCGGCCTCGTTTTCAGCCTTGGCGACCTTGTCGCGGGTATCGCGTGCGTTCCATTGGGCCTGCCATGTCGCGTTTGTGGTACTCACGCCATGGTGATAGGCGCCGAACAGCGCAGCGGCCACCAGGGCGACCGCTGCTATATAAGGAAGGATTCGCAGGATGATGGCGTTCATTTAAAGCACCTTCAGGGCGGTCTTATAGAAGTTAAGGCGCTCTGCAAGGCCATTTAATCCGCCGTTGATGCGCCGGGTGATCAACTCGAAGTCCCCGGCATCAGCGGGCACGTTCAGGTTGCGCGAGTTCCAGAACCACGCCGCCGACTTGCATGCCCACTCGGCCTGCTCGAGCAACTCAGGGGTGCGCAGCAGGCGGTCATCGCCGAACAGGGCCTTGCTGCATGCCAGATAGTTGTCGTGGCCTGTGACCTGGATCAGGCCGCGCCCGCGGTACTTCTGTCCGTCGCCGTCAGCCTCTGGCGTATTGCCCAGGCGCTTGGCCAGCGGGCCGGTGTCGTATTTGCTCAGGTATTGGTCGCCACCGAGCTCCTTCACATACCGGAACTGGCCAGACTCATGCCCGACCTGGGCGATGAAGGCCGCCATCCGCAGCCGGGTGTTGATCTGGAACCGATCCATGGCCAGGTTCAGCGCAGATGCAAAAACGCCGGCTTGCTTGCCGGCGTTCGGGAGGATCTGCAGCAACTGCTGCGCGGTGATGGGCATGTCAGATCGCCTTCCACGGATTGAGTTTGGTGGTCATGCCTTTGGGTTCTTCGGTCGTGCCGGCATGGCTGGGCTTGACCTTGTAGCCGAGACGGACCACAAAGGCCCGGGTGTCGCTCCACTGATGCACCCAGTAGAAGCCATACCAGTGCTTGCCCTCGTTCTCGACAATGACGAATTGCCAACCACCCAGCCCCGGGCTGTCCTCGACCGTGTAATCGCCGCGGTAAGTGATCGTGCTGCCAGCCACGGGCGCCTGCCACAGTTTGACGAAGCGCATGTTGTTGGCCGGGTTGCGAATCGCCGCCCACCACCACATCGCCAGAAACGAATCGACCGGCCAGCCGAACGGCGTATTGGCCGCCCACCAGCCGCGCTTGTCTCCCAGAAGGCCGTCGTAGTCGTTGCCGAACAGCCATGCCCAGCGCGGCAGGTTGACGATCGCACGGCCGTCGCTGCCGCTGATGCCGGGCACGCGGAACGGGATCGCCGCAGCCACCACGAACAGCCCAAGAAAATCGAGTATCAGGTTCGACATCAGCAGAAAAACCCACTGAGCGAGCGCCTTGCAGATGTCGAGCATGGTTTTCTCCAGGCGAAAAAAATACCCGCTCGATGGCGGGCTGATAAATCGACCACGGGTTTAAGACGGGCGAACAGGTCGGCTGGCCTCATGAGGGTAACCGAGAGCACCTTCAACCCAGTTGCTGGCAAGACTGCGGTATTTCAACCATTGCTTGCGCGTACCCGGGAGTAAATCCACTGGTTCATCACCTGGATCAGCGACTTCGGCCTCCTCAATCGCCTCCAACTGCCGGCCAATAACAAGCAGCTCAGCGACCCTCCAAACGGATTCCTGGACAGCCAACTTGGCCAGAAGCGTCTCTTCCGAGATCGCCCAGGAACCGTCAGGCTGCGCGGTGTAATCTGCCCATTGATCGCCTTCAGGCCGCTGGGAGTTCATGACAATCCATCCTTCCGGACACTCACCGCCAACCTGCTGAAAGTTGCTGCCTGCTGCTGCGAATACAGTTAAATCTGTCATACCGCCCCCTTGAGCTTCCAGACCAGAATCCTTGCTGGCGCCGTGATAATGTTGGATGTGGAACCGAATGGATGCGGGTTTAATTTGTCGTCCCCCGTACATACACCTTGTTTACCGGTAACGGTAATCAGCGTGTCGTCGGTTAGCTGACTGGTCATGACGCCAAACGTCTGAAATGCCCCAGCATCTAGCCAGGTACTCCAGTTTGGTGCACCCCATGCAGCTCCAACCTTGATTTGCGAAACACAGAACACCCTGAATCCAGGGAACGGATTGGTAGAAACATAACGGGTGTTGTTGGAGAGCGTGGCAGGAACAGCTTGCGTCCCACCATTCGGGTAGATGATCGTAAAGTCCGCCAGTGCAGCGTCCAGGGCGCCCAGAGCAGCACGCGATGAAGACGCCAGCCGGTAGGTGTAATCCAGGCAAATCCAGTTACCGCTTCCAAGACTCAAAAACTCGGCGGTATCGTTTGCTGCCGTCGTGATGCTCGCATTCCCTGGGAGAATCAAAGACGTGACGTTATGGGTCAGTACCAGATTACCAAGGAACCGAACAGTGCGCCGGGCACCTGCCGCAATCGTACCAAGACCAGTGATCGTGGTTGTGCCGCTGATGTAGACCACGTTTGAGGTGGAGGCCCCAATGTCCGTAGTCGTCGCCGAGGCGATCGTCTGCGGTGTCGCATCATTGATTGGCCCGGTCATGGTGCCGCCTGACGCAAGCAGGTAGCTCAACGAATCCAGCGCGCCCATATCGATCCAGGCTGAGTTCGCACTATTGCGCCGCTTCAGCAGGCCTGCCGTAGTGTCTCCCCACCATTGGCACGGGAATGTCGTGGCAGGAGGAAGTGCCCCGACACTGCTGGATGCCAGCGCCTGCAGCGCATTATTGATATCCGTTCGAACAGTTGCCCCCGGGCCGTTGGCAACATCCATATCATGCTGTGACATATCAGTATCCTTTGGAAATGTAGTCAATCGAGCGCCCAGCCACGGCTACTCCGCTGGAGTTTCGGATGCGAACCGTGAAGCCTGTGGCGGTCTTGGCGGAAACGTCGAGGTAGTCACCTGCTGCCAGGCTTTGCGCGGTCAGGCTAACCGCGGGTGAGGCATTGAATGGTGGGTTGTAGGTAATGACCAGCCCGCCAATGGGAACCGGAATGTCATTTCCGCTCTCAATCCGGTCAGGCATATCGATGACAACCTCAAGCTTGGTGACGTCGATCCAGTTCGAAACCTGAGCGACCGTTCCCCGAAGCTGAAAGTCGAATACGCGAGCGCGATAATCCCCCACCACAAATGGCTTCCAGGCTGACCATACCGCCGGCGATACATCCGATGTCCGCACCCACAACGACAGCGACGCGCCATTCGGTGGATCGCCATCGATGCCGATCAGTGAGTCAAAGTCGGCGATCGTATCGACGTAGGTGCCGTCGTCGTACAGAGCCGCCACGACATCGGCGGTCAGCCGCGAGTCGTAGACGTACCCAAGATCAGCAAGCGCCGCGAAGCTGTAGGTCATCGACAGGGCCGAGCCACCGAACTTGTCGACTTCACCGAGTACCGCATCAACATCTGCCATCTCATCAAATAGCCCAGTAGCGGCCATTTTCAGCACGCCTCCGCCTGCCGCAGCATTGACCACAGCGCCGGTAAAGCTCGGTGACTCGGTGATGGTCAGCACCACGTTGGCCGGGAGCGGTACTTGCGCATCCGACCAGACCTCGATGACCGGACCGCCGACGCCGGATGAGTCGACCGCCCGCGCCAGGTATTTGCCCGGCAGCAGCGACACCACAGTCGAGGTAGAGCGCCCAGCGACTTCAGTCAACGGCAAAGCGGAATCCCATGTCGCCGCGGTGTTACGCGAATGGCGGATGTTGATGCTACCGCCAAGCTTCACGTCCAGCTCTGGAACAGGTTCCCAGGCCAGCGTTGCAACGCTATTGATGACATCAAGTCTCAGGTCGACCAAGGCTCCTGGCGGAGCAAGCAGCGCCTGCGCGGTATAGGTCTGGATCGACGTTGGACCGGCGAGCCCAAGCACGGACTTCGGTGTAATTCGCAGCGACCATAACCCAGACGAAGCTGAGTCGAAATCGATTGCAGGTGTCGCGATTTCCGTGACGTATTCCCAGTTGCCGCCGGGCTTCTTGACTTCGATCTGATAGCGCATCGCCCGTGCGGGCGGCGTCCAGCTTACCGAAAGGCGCGCCGCCGCCAACCCGGTACCGGTGTCGTATAGCGACTCGAGGAACGTCAGTGGCCCCATCGCATCCGGCGCCGCCAGGTTTACATTGCTGATTGGGTTGTCGACGTCTGGCGTGCCGTATTCGACCTGGTTGAACTTGTCTGCGTCGTACGCCACAGCACTGATGGCATAAGTCCCATCGTCGCCTTCGCTGACACCGATGATCCGAAACTTCTGCGTTTCCAGTGCAGGCGTCGAAAAGCACCAGGGCGCAGAAGCCAATGGCGCGGAGGCCAGCGGCGGAGAGACCGTTATCGACGTGGCACCTGCCCCGACGGTGACAGAGGCCTTGGCGAACGCCCCGTCCGCCATCACCACGCTGACAGTCCCGGCGCCAGACATGCCGATCGGCGCATCCAGCAACAGGGTTGAAGCAGTGCTGCCGGACAGCAGGCGACCACCATTACGCGCGCCAGCACGATTGGCGTCAGCGATATCGATGATATCGCCAGGCAATGGGATCGCCCCATCAGCCCCAACCGCAAAAGTCACGGCTTCGTTCTCGGCGTACAGCAGCCAGCGACCCAAACGCCGAGCCTGGCCGCGCGACGTGCAGCCTACGGCCACCACGTCGCTCTGCTGGATCCTCCCCCACTTCACGATCAACTCGGGCCGCTCAACGATTTCAACCGACTGCTTGTATTGCTGGGTCGGATCGTTCCAGGTGACCGCCGCGACGTTGTAGCGCTGATCATTCGCCACTGACTGATAGCTGAAATCACCGCCGACCACGTTGGAGTTGTTGAACAGATAACGGCTTGATCTCGGCGCATCCTGAACGGCCGTGAGAGTACCGCCCGCCCAGAAGCAGATGGACCGAAACACCGACACCATGTCGTTGACCAGCTTCCACGCATCCTGCTGGGTGGTGAGTGCCAGGTTGCAGGTAAACCGTGGCTCGTACCCTCCATAGCCATTCGGCACCAGCGCATCGCAATACTGAGCGATGCTGTAAAGGGCGTATTTATCGATCAGCGCCGAATCCAGCAAGCTGCCCAAGCCATAGCGAGTATTTGTCAGCATGTCGTACCAGACCCAGGCCGGATTATCGGTCCAGGCGCGCGTAAAGGAGCCATTCCACGATCCGGAGTACGACCGCGTCGCAGGGTTGTAGTTGCTTGGGACCAGAACCTTGAGACCGCGAACCATGAAGGCCATACGCGGGATGCTGGCGAACTGCTGAGCATCAATGGAGAGCCCGACTATCATCGTGTTCGGGTAGCGCAGTTTTTCGTCCCACAACAAGGTGTAGCTGTCGAAAAAGGTTCGATTTTGAAGCGCGGCGCTGGTGGAGTCAGGGGAGGTGCGATAGGCACGAATATACCGAACAAGTCCGCCCGAAGACGGCAATCTGAAGTAGTAGGAGAACTGGGTCCGACTCATCGTCTTGCCGCTAATGGTCAGAATGCCCGTGAGTGGAACCCAGGCCCCGGCCCCTAGACGGGACTCAACTGTAAATTGCGCAGTAGCTCCATTGGTGTCGCCGTTTGTGGTGTTTTGCTCACTCAATTGTGGGACGCTGACTGTTACGCGCACGGCATCAACGTCCGTATCGGTAATCGCACGCTCAATTGGAACGTTCCACTTCAGTTCGACGCCGACACTCTGCTCAGCTTCAAGCCCCGTAATAGGTACATACGACTGCCACTGCGTGCCATTCCGAAAATCTATCCCGACATTGGTGAAGTTGATGCTGCCGTCTGGATTCTGCAGTGGAACATCATCGAAAAACACACCCTGCAAAAATCCGGCAAGGCCTTCAACCTCTCCCTCACAAATCGCGTGCAATACACGCACATGCTGGCGGGATCGCAAACTATCCGGGGCCTCTACTGCTTGCCGCCCAGAGCCTCCATCACCACCTTTGCCGCCACCCTTGCGACCAACGATAATTTCACTCATAAGGGTAGGGCCTCCGACCAGGTGCCGACAGCGACAACG
This sequence comes from Pseudomonas sp. SDO55104_S430, assembly GCF_054070595.1. NCBI lineage: Bacteria > Pseudomonadati > Pseudomonadota > Gammaproteobacteria > Pseudomonadales > Pseudomonadaceae > Pseudomonas > Pseudomonas sp. SDO55104_S430. Next base: position 20,085 of record NZ_JBSVXG010000011.1, read on the forward strand.
CTGGAGCCGACCAGCATCTTCCCGTAGACCACGGGCACAGGCAGGCCTTGCTGCGTTGAGTTGAACGCCCCATTGAACAGGTAGCTCGGTTTGTTTTCGGTACCAGCTTGATCTTCCTGGCTTCCAGTTTTTGGCGTGGGAGATAGCATTTGAATGACCCCGCCAATCGTCATCGCGATGCCGACGTTGATCAGCGCCGCGCCGATCGGTCCAGAAATCGGCGTCACAAGGACACCCACAACAATCAGCGTGATACCAATGATTGTCTGAAACAGGCCGCCGTTTTTGCTGCCAGATATGACTGGCACGATGCGGATCTCCGTGGTGCCACTCAGAGAAAACTGTTTTTCACCAACATTTTCACGGTTGCGAAAGATGGCGTAGCGCTGGGCCCGGCGCGCATCAGATCGGATGAAGTCCTCGAATCCTTCAATTGTGTGCTTCAGCGCGCTGAAAGCTTCGCTGACAGTGCCTGTTTCAAGCTTACGAAAGTGTTCGCGCCCGAAGGCTTGTGCGAGGCTGCCAGAGAGCAAAATCCTGGTCATTCCCTTCTCGGCGGCGCTCATACATTTTCTCCAGGCAATAAAAAACCGCCCGTAGGCGGCTTGGCTTGTTTTCGATGTTTACATGCAGGATTTAGCGGCGTCCTTCCACCTTGCCGTTGCTGACCAGTCCATGGGCAGGAAGACGCGCACTGAAGTTCCAGTGTCGGATTTCTCCACGACCGCCAGTGCGATCACACCCGTATAGGTGGAGGATGCCGCGATTTTGTAACCCGTCTCCGTTTCGACTGAGGTCGTTGACGGATTCAAGTCCTGCCACTTCGGCGCGAGACATCTTGAAAACTGCTGCGGCGTCTTGTTTGAGTGATCAGCGTAGGCCGGCTGGTCTTTCTCAAGACCAGAAGTGGTGCACCCCGCCAGTGCGATCAAGGCGATGGCCGTGATGATTTTCCGCATTGCTACTGCCTCCCTGTGTTTTCGCGACTCTAACAGGGACACTGCGAAAAAATACAGGGCCTATCGCTCAGGAAAGCCTGCTGTACGAATCCCCAGTAACGCCATCCCGGCATTCGAGAGTAGCTTCTGGCGTTCACATGGACGACTTGGGGCATTGATGAAATGAGCAATTGGACGGCGGTTGAAATCAGGCTGAGCACACAGCAGAAAAATATTCCCTATGCTGCAGACCCCGACGGCGATGTGCATCCTGTGATCTGGCTATCGAAGGAGCCAGACAGGATAGGTGAAATTCCTGAACTGAGCCGCAACCCAGAGCTGAGGTCTGCGGTAGAAATCCTTAATGCACCTGGAGGCCGATTCGAATCATTTCGGTGCTTATCAAGCGATGAAGAAGACGCCGGAAAATTCTACTCGAGCTTCAATATAGGCTTGATCTACAGGGATAGAGGCGTGTTCGCCGAATACGGTGCCCAGCTCATGGTTGCTGGAGAGATTCTTGGGTATGCGGCGGATAGCGGCATTTTCCCAGAAGGTCGTCGTGCGTTTGTAATCGAAATTGAGCGAGCGCATCTGACAACCGAGAACACCCATGGGTGGACCGTGGATCTTTGGCATCAGAGCGTCGGGGAAAGTATCCAAGAGGCAAAAGCCCAGTCGAATCGGGCGCTGAGCTTTCTGAAAAGCGTTCTTTCGACGAAGTATTCATAACTCCTCACCGCGCGAGAGTTGACCGTGGCAATACCTGGTCAACTTGAAACACAAAATCCGTAGACTCGAAGTCATTCCCATCGAGGAAATAGATCGGGTTAAATACCTGTTGCAAGCGACCCTCCTTGAAAACAGGCTCCTCCCCATATTTGGCTGTAAGTGCCGCGACCAGTTCTGCGCGGGTCAGGGTGAACTTCTCCGTGCGAAAATGCGTTACCTCGATCACTTTGGTCATATCGATCTCCCGCGGCATCGCCGCATCATGTGGCTGGTTACGAATCGGCGTATCTAAGAATGTGCGTCGTGCACTCCCGGTAAGCCCGGCCATAGACTTCGCGGCAGCTCAGCCGGCCATACAGGTGATGCAGCAGCACATCGCCCTCAAGCCAGATTGCGCCGTGGCATGGCGTCGGGCTGCCGATGGCCATGACAATCAGGTCACCGCTCTGCGGCGTATCCACCTGGACGAAGCCGGCCTGGGTGAAGTTGTCGACGTAGAGGTTCTCGCCGTTGTGCCACCAGTCGTCCTTGCGGTAGTAGTCTGGCAAATCGATGCCAAGCACCTGTCGGTAGTAGTCGCGGACCAGGGTGTAACAGTCGATGACGCCGTGAACGAAAACGCGCCCCTCCAGCGCCATCTCGCCGGCGGCCGGCATTTCGTGCCAGGTGGCCACGTCATCCTTCAGCCCGACGATCCACCAAGCCATGCGGCTGATCGCGTGACTCGCGATGTCGTGCAGGCTCGGCTCTGGTCCGGCATCCGGGTGCGAATGCACGACGACGACGATATCGCCCATGTCTTCGGCGGCCGAGTAGTCTTCCGGGTGCAGGATGAAGTGGTCAGGCTCTTCCGATTGATTACGGCAAGGCACATACGAGGGTTTGCCGCGCACACTGACGACCAAGCCGACGGCTTCTCGCGGGTACTCGGCCCGAGCATGGGCCTCAGCATCGGCTCGACACCTGTTGAACAGTTCGCTCATGATCAAAGTCTCGGTACGCTGGCGATGCCCGGGAAGCCGCCGAATGGAAGTTCACCACTCACGCCGAAGCGCAATTTGCAGCCCGTCATAGTGCGGCTGCATTGGTCCTTCGCTGGGTCGCTGGTTGGATTGTTTGCATAGTCCGCCACCGGACCGCCGGCATAGCCGCACTCGCCCGATCGGTAAGCCCAAAGGCATGTGCCAGCGACAACCTGACGCCGCGGCAGTTTCACGCCTTCCAGATCAAGGGGCGATCCCAGGTCGAACTCAATGGCCGCTGGGGTTTCATTGGCCTTGCGCGTGATGAACCACGTTTCGACGGGATACTCCTCGGCCGGGTTGGCCGTAGGGTTTCCCCCGGAGAAGTTCACCGCGTCGAGATACTTCACCAGCGTCCTCCGGCGCTTGAGCTTCACCCCTAACAGATCATCGTACTGTCGGCAGAGGGCGGACACTGTGCCGCCGAAGTTACCGACCTGCAGCTTTGGCCTGGCCGGAGACCCCTGGCTCGGCGTGGCAAACTCGACGGCATTGATCGGCCAGGGGGTGTATGTAAGTCCCTGCCAGATAACAGAGCCCAGATTTTCATTGGTCCCTGCATGGAAGCGAATTGTCTGGCCGGGCAACACCAGTTCGAAGCCTTCCCAGATCGCCATGCCATTGGCGAGCGCCAGTTGACCCTGAAGCGCACTCATTCGAACACCTCTTCAAAGGTTGCTGACAGGCTATCGACGCCGCGAGCGACATTGGTGCGGGCCCACTCTCGGCAAACAAACTTCCCTGTCGTCTGCCCAGGGTGAACGTAGTCGAAGGACTCGATAGCACCCCTTGCCTTCAGGAACGCGTCAATGGCTTCGACCTCCGCCTTCACTCGCTTGAACGTCAGGTCAAACTTGCGCGGCTGCCGGTTGATCCCGGCGCCCTGCCGCTGTTCATACCCGTCGCCGAACTTGATGACCTTGACCGTCGGGGTGATGGTCTTGGTGGCGTCATACGTCGCCTGCCATGTGAATGTCGGCATGACGCCTCCTTAAGTGAGTTGCCCACCATTCCGGCGTGCTAGTGCAATTTCCTGTTTGCAGACGGTCTTGATGGCGTCAGCCAGGCGCGCAGGATCCGGCAGGGTGTCGCCACCATCATCAGCGTCGATGTAGAAGCTCATGTTGAACGTCGTTCCGCCACCGCCCCCACGCACGCCGAGTCGTCCTTGCGAATCGCGTGCAAGCGGCATGATCGCCTCTGGGCCAGCCTCTCCCGCTACTCCCATGTCGCCGTTGGCCATACCGAATGCCGTGGGCTGACTGAGGATGCTGTTGGTGAAAGCTCCGCCGTTGGCGAACATCTGCACTCCGCCGGACCAAGCTCCGCCCTTCGCTTGTGGGAAATAGGTCGATGAATAACCGGCCTGCGATGCACCCAGCGACTGAGACGAGCTACCACCGAAGTAGGACGCAGCAACGCTGCCAGCCACCTGAAACAACCCGCTGAGCGCGGAAGAACCGGCCTGCCGCGCTGCGATCCGGGCCATATCAGCCAGCACCGACTTGGCGAAGTCGGAGAACGACAACTTCCCGGTCGTCACGAACTGGACGATGGCGTCTTCGGCGGAACTGAAGGCGTTGGTGAGCAGGCTTTTGGTCTGCCCGGCCACGTCCCGCGTCGACTCCAGGTAGTTCTCCCATGCCGAGGATGCACCGGCAGACCAGCTACCTTGGGCGTCCGTCATGTCGTCATAGTTGGCGACCACCGTGTTTCGCAGGTCCTGCTGGCTCTGCTCGACGGCCTTCAGCTTGGCGTTGTACTCCTCCAGGCTCATGCCGCGCGAGCCATCGCCATACTGGTTGGCCAGGTCGATGCGTTGCTGATTGGCGCGGTCGTCGATGCCGTTGAACTGGCTCTGCAGCCCCTTCTGGCGGTCGCCCATGCCAATGCCTGCAGCTTCACGCTGCCCTTGCTGGCGAAGCGTGGTCACCTGCTGCTGCAAGGCATCGGTGTAGGTCTTGATCGCCAGCGCCTGCTTCTTCAGCCGGCCTTCCTCGTTGGTTGCGAGGATTTCCAGCTGGCTGTCGGCATCCTTCTGCGCCTTGACCATGTTGGTGCGTGCATCGGCGATCTTTTGGTCCAGCTGGATGCGCTGGGCGCCAGTCGTGCCGGCCTTGTCCTTGGCAGCCTCGAGCGCTGCAATCTCCGCCTGATATGCGCCAGTTACCTCCTCACGCTCAGCCCGGATCAACGCGGTACGCTGGTCCAGATAGTTCTGCTGGGTGATCAGCCCCGCCTTCTGCTGCGCCTCCAGTTCCTTTTCGGAGTTGTTGTAGGCAGCCTGCAGTTCCTTGATGGCGTTCTGCGCGTCGTTGTAGCCGCTCAGGTTGACAGCTTTGCCAGCCGTCTTCGGATCTTTGTGATTGTCTCGCTCTTGCTGATAGAGCTTCTGAACTTCGGCATCCGAGATTGTCAGCCCCGCCGCTCGCGATTTCGCAACCTTGCGGTCTACTTCCTCCAGCGCCTTCTTGAGCTTGTCCGCTTTGGACGCGGTACCCTCAAGTTCTTTTTGCAGCCAGGCATAGGAGTCGATGCCTGCCTTCTGGCGCTCCGCATACAGCCCTTGGGCCGCTGCGATTGCCGACTGCGTGTCGCGCTGCTTGATGAGGAAGTCCAGTTCGAGCTGTGAATTCTGCAGCTTCTCTCTTGCGTCGGTGTCGGACGAATCCGCTGCCACCGCGCTACGTGCATACGCAACCTGCTGGGTGAGGTCGGCGATCTTTTTGGCGGCATCCTCCGCACGGCCAATGTCATTGAAAGCGTCCAGCGTCTTCCTGGTTTCGGAAGCAACGCCCTTCCACGCACGTTCCCACAGACTCAGGTTCGCGGTGATGTCGCTGGTACGAGTCTTGATGGTGTCGGCATAGGTGTCGGTGAGCAGCCTGGCGGCGCCGATGGTGTCGCCCTGCTCCTTCAGCGCGACGATCTGCGAGTAGACCGAGGCCGTGAGGAAGTTGTACTGATCGTTCAGTTCCTTGGCGGCGGCGACCGGGTCCTTGCTGATCTTGGTGAACTCGGCGACGGTTTCCTCGATCGCCTTGCCCGTGGCCGACTGCATCTCAAGCGCAGCGGTGGCCACGACGCTGAAACTTTCCCCGGCGATCTTGCTGTTACCTGCCAACTGGGCTAGCACTTCAGCAGCAGCGCCAGTTGTACCGATGGTCGAATTGACCTGGCTGGCCAGCGAAGCCAGTTGATCGGCGCTGGTTCCGGCGGCATTGCCGCTGAGGATCAGCGCCTTGTTATAAGCTGTAGCCTCTTCACTGCCCTTGAAATAGGCAACTCCAAGACCCGTAGCGGCGGCCGCTGCCACCGTGAACGGATTGACCAGGCCTGCAACATATCCACCAAGCGCCCGCGCAGCGGGACCAATCCCGCCAAACATGTCCTTGAGTTGGCCGCCTTGCTGTAGCAGAACTTGAAGCGGCGCTTGGCCTCCCTGCAAACTAACGACGATATCGGTGAACTGCGCCGGCACGCCACGCAGGGCAGCAGCCGTTTGCTTGGCCGATATCGTTGTTTGAGCGGAAGTTTTGTTGAATGCCGTCAAACCAGCAGCAGCCTCAAGGCCCTGCTTGCCGATCTGACCAAAAAAAGGGGTCCCCGACCCTGACCAAGCGCCAAGACCTTTCATTCCGGTCGAGAGATAGGTCAGCTTTTTGCTTGCATCAAGGAACGCTGCGCTTGACTCCTTGGTTGTAGCATTCAGAGACGCCAGCCAATCTTTGGCTTCCTGAGTAGATTTTAAGGAATCAACAAAGGTTCCATTCTTGATGGAGTTCCCAAGGGAAAACATCCCGGCCTCAAGTGCGCTTGTTCCGCCGTGCAATGCACGAAAGGATTTGGCGGCACCATCTACGGCAGACTCTGCTGCCTTCGTTTCGGCCGCCATAGCCTTGATTGAGGCGCTTGCTTTCTTGCTGCCACTGGACAGGTTATCCGTGGCTTTCTCGGCCTTCGAGCCAGCCTGGGCCAGGCCCTCCAGCTCCGTAGAAGCCTTGGCCACATCCCCCGTGTCGACCTTGATCCCAAGGCTGGCGATGTCTTGTGTCATGCCATTCTCCTGACAATAAAATTCACTTCGCCTCAGCCATGACAGCGAGCGCTTCGGCCTCCATTACTTGAAGGTCAGGAAAGAGTTCGGGGATTTGCCGCTTCTTGATGCCGATGAGCGTGGCCACTTCGCGGATGACCGAGTAGTCCAGCCCGGTCGCTCCGGCGGCACCGGTGCGCCACTGGGTGCCCAGGGCATTGAACAGGCGGAAGGTTGGCCAGTTGTCTGGCCAGACCTCCACGTCATAATCTTCAATGTCGGCCATGGTGAGACCCAGCTTCGCCATGTCTTCGGCAGTGGCGCGCGGTTCGTACATCGCGCGCGCCGCGGCTTTCAGTTTCCCAGGCGGGCAACCGCGTAGGCTTTCTGGTAGGCGTCGAGCACCGCAGCGGGCGCACCGACGCAGGTGGTCACCAACTCGGTGATCGCCTCCTCGGTGAACTCCTCGTCAAAACCCCAGCCGACGGCGATATCCTTGATCTGGCCGACCTCCAGCGCGATCTGCCGCTCCGTGGCAGCCTCCCAGGTTGCACCGTCCTTCATGGCTTCCTGGGTGAGCGCATCACGCTGGGTGTTCCACTTGTCGTAGTACTTCGACAGTTCCTTGCGGTCGCGGTACTTGAACTCGATTTCAACTTTGACCGGGTCGAAACCGACGCGCGGGATCTCGACCTCGGTCTTGAAGGTGGCGCCTGGGGCGATCTTGAAGCTGGCCATGGGGTTTCCTTACGAGGTGTAGCGGGTGGCAGTGGATTGCAGCGCCATCGAGACGATCTTGGTCATCACGTTGTTACGCGAGATGGCCGGCTGCTGCGAGAACGAGGTGAAGACCCCGTAGTACAGCTTGTCGGTGCCTGGCAGGTTCATGCGGGCGGCCTGGATGGTCCGAGCAGTGTCAGCAGCGGTCACCACTGGCACGTATGGCAGGGTCGGATCATCCGCGACGGTGATGTTCATGCTCGCTGCGGACTTGTCGGTCGGGATCTGGAAGCCCTGCTGCGCCTCAAGGAACGCGACGTCGGTGTAGTTCTGGTCGCCACCGGACGATGCGAAGTCGGTGATCTGCGGGATCTGCACCCAGGTCAGGATCTTGCGCAAGGAACCGACGCCAGAACCAGCCGGGTAAACGGTGGTGTCCGTCGTGTCGATCCCTTCCAGGGTGATCGCCGTTGCGGTCGCGGTCTTCACGCGAACGACCTTGTTGTTCAGCGTGGTCCAGGCCGAGGCGACCAGCACGATGTCGCCCGCCACCAGGGTCGCGCCGGTCACGGTGCAGACAGCTTCGGATGCGTTAGAAATCGCGGAGACAGGGAGCGCAGCGGCGTAGGTGGCAGCGTGTTCGAACGTCGCACCGTTAGGCAATTTTACGGCCATGGGAATTCCTCTATGCAGAAATGACAAAACCCGCTCGATGGCGGGCTCTGGGTTTGCCCAATGGGCGGATTAGGATGCGGTGTCGGCCCGGTACTGGAACGACAGCGGCAGCGTGGTGGCTGTGTCGCCCTGTTGCGCCGAGGCGGCGGACATGGGCGAGCGGACATAGACGGTGAATCCCGCCTTGGTCAGGCCCAGGTTGTTCGGGAACAGTGCGGCGATCTCTTCGGCTATCAGCCCGACAGCGCCACGCCCCTGCCCTGCCTTAGTCACCACGCTGACCTGAAACACGCCGCGGTAAGCGGTGTGCTTGCCTTCAAGGTCTTCGCTGGTGGTGTTGGCCGGCAGCAGGAACGCGCGCAAGAACGTCGATCCGTCCGCCGGCGGCGTGAAGGCGACATCCTCATAGGCGATCGGCAGGGGTTGAACCCTGGCCGTGGCCCAGGCCTTCAGGCGAGCCTCAAAGAGGCTGCGTATAATTCGGTCACTCATCAGGGCAACTCCGATATGGCCTTGGTGATGAACATTTGCACCTCAAGCACAGAGATCCGGACCATGCCGGCCGGCGCTTGAGCCGAATGCCCGTACTCCAGCGGCTGAGCGTATGGCAGGTTGTTCATCATCCAGATGGTGCCGACCTGGGTGGTGAAGCCCTGAATGACGGTCGTGCCATCGCCAATTGAGGCGGCCCCAGACGGGTCGATGCGCTCCAGCGTGCCGGTCTTGGCCTTATCGAATGACACCTGCCAGTTGCCGCGGAACCGGCCGCCGACGTAATCCTTGCCAGCCACCAGGCCGTTGACATCAAAGTTCTGATCCCGCTCTGCCTTGGTCAGATGCTTGGCGTACTTCACCCCGCGCTTCAGGTTGCCCCCGCGGGTGAAGTTGCTCGGGTCGAGCGAGATGTTGGCATTGCGCACATCGACATGGGCGTCGTATGCATCAGCCACGGCTTTGGTTTTGCTTCGGTACGCCAAGTTGGCTGCCCAGATCTCAGGGTTACCCACCGGCGAGCGATCCACCACAGCAGACAGCAGGTCGATGGCAACCTTCTTGATCACCGTCTCGGCATTGGCTTCGACCTTCTCGGCGAACGCCTTCAGATCAAGGGAGAAGCTCATTTGCGCGCCTGCACACTGAAGCCAACCGCGAGGCCGGCGTAATCCCAGGGATCGACGTTCTGCACGGTGTAGGTGTCACCGTCGAACAGGATCTTGTCCTGGCTGATGGGTTGCGGCGTGTCTGTGCCGTCGAGCAGTAACGGCGAGATCAGGATCTTCACGTCACCCAGCTTGATCAGCGTGCCGTCAATATCCTGCTGCCGGTAGTTCTCGCGAAAGCCCGAGCCGTCGAATTGTTCCGTGGTGACCGGGTTTGTACCGGTATCCGGATCATATTCACCGGTCGTGACACGCAGCAGTGACAGTTCGAGGCCTTTCCCGCCCCTGCTGCGAGGCGCCAGCATTCGCGCAGCGCTCGCCTTCGCTCGATCGTAGATATCGGCCATCAGCTTCTACTCAGTGACACCTGACTGGACGACTGCAGAAGCCCGGAGAACTGCGCATAGGACTGCCGAACAGCGGCAGGCTTGCTGATGATGGGGCTTGCAGTCGAGTACTCGGTTTCAAGCGGGCCGACCTTCTCCCGGCTGATTGCGCCAAGGCGCTGCTCAGGCGGTGACAGATCGTCGGCATGGATCTCGGTGGCCAGGGCCATCTGGCCGGCTTTGATCTGGGCAGGGATGGAATCGGACGGCAGCGTGAAGCCATTTCTGCAGACGTTCATTCGAGGCCAGGCCAGAGCCTGATCGCGATTGACTGTCCGCCCCTTCCACGGCTTCGCATCCATCTCCAGCGCGGCGCGGCGCAACAGCGCTTCCTGCGCCGTGGTATCCGCCGGGATCACCCGGCCGAAGTTCGCCGCGTACGCCACCAGTTCGGCGGCCGACGCAAAGCTCTCGGCACCTGGGACGATTGCGCCTGTTTCGATGACGAGAGCCATGGCTTACACCTCTTTCCAGCCAATCAGCCGGTGCGCGGCGAGGCAGGTCGGGTGCACATGAATGGTTTCACCATCCTTGGCCACTGCGATCAGGTGGGAGTTGTCCACCTCTTCTTCTGGCTCAGACTTCTTGGCGGCAGCCGCTGCTGCGGCGGCATCCAACGCTTCCTGCGCCTTTGCGGTGTGCGCCGCCTGCTCTTCGGCAGACAACAGCGCGAACTCTTCGGCCTTCAGGCCGCTCAGCTCACCAGCCTTTTCCAGCAGGGCCTTCGCCGCTTTTTGCTCTTTGGTCAAACCAGCCATGATTCACTTCCTCTTGAGTAGCCAGGGGCCGAAGCCCCCGGCCGGGACAGGCTATTAGCCCATGACGACGGCAACGTGCTCGCCCTGAACGACTTTGAAGCCGTAGGCGATGTGCAGCTGCCAGGTGGTCATGCCGTAACCAGCGATTTGCAGCAAGAGGTAAGTCATGCCGAATTTGTCGCTGATCAGGGTCTGGTTGATGATCGGGTTGTCCGGGATGATCGGTGCGCGCATTACACCCACAACAGCCGAGCGCTCGAACGCGAGGTTCGGCACGTAGTTGTTGCCAACGGTCAGTGCGTTCGCGGTCGGGATCACGATCTGAGCGCCTGGGCGGCCGAGGGTGATAGTTCCCGGAGCGGCTACACCGGCGTTCACGACGTACTTGTTGGCGGTGTCGGCCGCGAAGGTCACGACGTCGCCAGCCAGAACGGTACCAGTACCGGTTACCAGTGCGACGTTCGGAACGTCGATACCGGTCGAGCCGGAGGTGACGTAAGAAGCGCCAGTGCCCTTGGTGTGCGCGGTGATACCAGCAGACTCGCGAATCGCGAAGCCGAACTGACGCAGCAGGTCGCCGGAGCGACGTTCGGCGTCCGAGCCAGCCTGATAGGCCTGCTGGATGATGCCCAGCTTGCGGGCCGAGGTGCCGGCGCTGGAGTCGATGCACAGCTGCAGGTCGGCCATCGGAGCGCCGTTGTCGAACAGCACCTTGCGTACGTCAGGGATGATGTTGATGTCCGAGGCGAACGGGTTGGTGCCGGCGGTACCGACAGCGCGGGAGGCGCCGACCTTGATTGCGGTGCAGGCAGCGATCTCGGCCTTGTTACGCAGGGCGCGCATGCCCTGGGCGATCATCTGGCGCACCCACTCCTTGTCGGAGCCGGCGTTTTCCAGGCTTTTGATCTGCTCGCCGGTCAGGTTCCAGTCGACGTAGTCGGTGTTGGTGATCTGAACGGACACACCATCAGCAGTCGCGTCGTCGCCGGTTGGCATCGCCATCGACGGGGTGAAGGACTTGACGGCGCGGATCGGCGCGACCGGAACCTTGACGGCATCACCAACGGCAACGCCTTTATCGTCAAAGTCAGCGGTGATCGCGGAGATTACACCGAACGGTTCGTTGGACACTTCCTGTGCGGCGCTGTACAGAACCGGCTGAAGTGCGGTGAAGATGTTGGCCATGTGGCGGTTTCCTTATGACAATAAAAAACCCGCTCATGGCGGGCCTGGGATTGGGTTGTGTTGATCAGCCCTTGATGGTGACGCCGCCTTCCATCGCTGCGGCCCGCTGCTTGGCGGGGAGCGCATCGAAATCAGCCTGGGTCATCACCTTCGAGCCACTACCGCCACCGTGGCCCGCTCCGCCGCCGTTGCCGGTAGCAGGGAACCAGTGAGGACGGGAGTCCTTCATTTCCGCAAACCACTCCTTGAGCGTCAGCGGCTTACCGTCTTTGCCGAACTTGCCCTCGCGGGCGATGGGGTTACCGTCATCGTCCAGTTCGAAGTCGCGAGCTGCAGCGAGCATCGCGTCTTCCATGGCGAACTTGTGCACGCCTGCCTCAGTGGCGGCGCCCACGACTTCGCCCTTCAGAACGCGGGAGGCGAACTTTTCGGTGCGGCTGGATGCGGTTGCAGCGGCTTCCTGCGCAGTCTTCAGGTCTTTCTCGAAGCCTGCCTTCATGCGCTCGGCGCGCTTGGTCATCACGGTGTCGATGTCACCCTTCGCAATCAGGGCGGCCTCTTCGTCGTTGGCGAACTTCGAGAGGATCCCGCGCACTGCATCAGGGTCGATGCCTTCGAAGCGGGCAGCGTTGTCGCTGGCAGCTTTCAACTTGCCGAGCAGTTCGCTGTTCTTGCCTTTCAGGCCATTCACGGCTTCGGCCAGCTTCGCGTCGAATACCGCTTGCTGTTCGGGCGTGAACGTTGCCCCTTGGGCTCCACCACCACCGTTACCGCCGTCACCACCTTCACCGCCACCCTCTTCCGCCATCAGCGGATACCATTTGCCGAAAATAAACATCTGCTAACCCCTTGGGTCTGTTGGCCGCCTGGCGGCATAAAAAAGCCCCGTCATTGACGAGGCCGGTTTGAATCGTGGACATAAAAAACCCCGGCGGATGCCAGGGCTGTTTGAATTCGTTTCGTGACACTACAGCGTGACACGCTCACCTTTGAGCAGGCACGCCAAACAGAGCAGTGCCTTCGTCCCGCCGGTGGGCTTGCCGTTCTTCATCAGCACGCCGATCTTGCTCTCGATGACCTCGCGCCCGCCGCAGCGATGGCACTGAACCATCGTCGGTGGCTTTGGCGCCGCTCGCACGCGCTTGCGCACCTCTTCCGCCGGAGTTCCCGGGGCTGATGTGCCCGTGATTACGTGAAAGCGGGGTTTGTCGGTCATGCCGCGATGCTAGCAAATGTCGCAGCATCCCGCGCGCGCATCTGATCCAGAGTCATCCACTCGCCGGTAGGCGTGTAGAAGTCCTCGAGGTCCTTGCCATCCTTCAGCATCTGGTACCGGGCCGGGCCGAGCACTTCCAGCTTGCGGGCGTCGGACTGGCGGTTGAGCCATTCGCTGTAGGTGGTGTTGCCCGGGACCTGGCCGTCCATGCTCGCGCGCTGGGCCGGGGTCATCTCGTCGAGCGGGATGCCCAGTTCACGCCATGACTTGGTGACGGGGCTCGATGTCGACCGGCAGCACCAGTGGATCTTGCCCGGGCCTTGCAGCCACGGCACCTTGTGCCCGATCGGTTTGTGCGTGACGGCGGTGTACTGAAGCTGATCGCGGATGCGGCACATCGGCGAGGTCTTGTTATCCAACGTGCTGACCCACTTGTCAGCTTTCAGGATCTCTTCGTTGGCCTTGTTGAACTCTTGCCGGGCTGTCGCCGCGGTGTGGCTCACTGCCGTCCTGACAACTGCGGCAAGGTCCTTGCGGGGCCGTTCGAGGAAGCCATCGGCGTATCCCGCCGCCCTGGTTCCGCGAATGCTGCGGATGATCTGGTCGGTGGTCTTGCCCTCGAGGTAACCGGTCCGGACGGCATTGCGCACCTTGACCATGCGGTCGGCAGCGATTTCGGTTCCCCAATCCTTGAGCAAGCGCCCTTGGAATGGCCGGGACAGTGCCGCGGCATATGCCTGCTCGGCGCTGACACTGGCGATCGGGAAACGGACCTGCACCGGCTCGGGAATCGTCTTCTCGAACAGCGCCTGCTGCCAGTTCGCCTCGTAGCCTGCCAGTTCCTTCAGGTCGCTCTGTAGCTCCTGGGCGACAGCGGCATAGGCTTGGGCGTTGATCGCCCTCACCTCAGCCAACAGCAACTCCAGGCGCTCGACCGTGAAGGATTCGGCCGGCAACCGCTCCAGCGCAGCGGACAAGGCTGACGAAAGCTCGGCATCCGAGCGATTCAGCAGCGCGATGATCCGCCGGACCACACCAACCTTGTACTTTTCGAGCGAGACGCTGTGCGCGACCTGCTCGTCTTCGAGCACCTGGTTGACGGTTGGCATTTAGAGCACTCCGAGGCTCGGCCCCTGTTCGGCGATCTTGGCTTTCTCTTCGTCCCACTTGATGTCGCTCGACACCACGTTGCGGCGCTGCATCTCGGAGAACAGTGTCTCGTCGGACAGACGCCCTTGGCTGGCCATGTTGAGCAGCAGCGGGAGAGTTGTTTCGGGTGCGAAGTCGATGTCGAAGTTGCCGTTGACCTGAGTGTGACCGCCTTCCTTCTCGCCAATGAACTCGGCCATGAACTCCAGCACCTGGTCCAGCGTGTCCTCCAACTGCCCGGCCATGGTTTGCAGCGGGCTCATCTCCTGAGCCGCCTCATCCTCAGCCTGGGTCGCGGTCTTGGTGACCTGCTTCTCCTTCTGGAGCAGCTTGGCGCCGGCGATCCGCATCTGGTCTTCGAGGTCTTGAAGCGACACCCGGCCCGCCTCGATGGACTTGCCGGTGTGCTCCACCCACTTCATGTCGCCTTCTTTCGGCAGCTTGGTGGCCGATGCGGTACCGACCTTCAGCTCCCAGGTATCGTCTTCGATCCCGACGATGGCCAGCATCGGCACCCGGGCGACGTGCAGGATGTTGTCCTGGTCGCTCTGCGACTGCCAGTGCTTGACGTTGAGGAAGGCCAGTTCGAGCAATGGCGGCTTGGCCGTCATGTACCCGGTGCGGCCGGTGTAGAGCGTGGATAGCGGGATTTGCTTGAGGGAGTTGCCGCCCTCGTCGTACAGGATCCACTCGCCCTTGCGCTCGCCGCTCTCGGCTTTGCGGTAGGTCGACCACTTGCCAGGCTCCAACACGCGGATCTGGTCGATGCATTTTGTGCCGAAGGTGCCGTCGTCTTCCTCGACCGATTCCATGTAGCGGAACTGGGTCAGGACGTGCGCGCCGTCGACAGTGCTGGACCGCCAGCCGATGACCTGCTGAGGCCGGATCATGACCACGTATGGGCGAACCCCGGCAGCCTGCTCATCGGCCTTGGTGACGATGACCTGATTGCCTTCATCGTCCTTGGTCTTCGGATACTCGACCAGCACATGACACAGGCCATGCGACAGTGCTTGGGTGAAGAACGTCTGCGCCCAGACCTGCAGGTTGTTGCCCTGTCGGTCGATGTTCTCGACGTGCTCCTCGATCGGCTTAGCCAGGTCATCACCCAGCACAATCGGCTCGGCGAACACGCGCCCGGTCATGTTCTTGACCGTCTCGCTGTAGGCCGGAAGCAGCGTGGAGAGCTTCTTGCGGTTCCGATAGTCGCAGTCCTCTTCCTTTGGCCACTTCGGCAGCAGCTCCTCGCCCGCTTCGCGCATGGCCTTGGTGCCGCCCATCAAAGGATCGACGATGGCCCAGTCCTCGCGCATGGCGTCCACTGCCGGCAGCGTTTTGCTTGGATCGTCGCTCATGGGTCAAATTCTCAGAGGTGCGGTGGATGCGGTGCGTACACGTTTGGTCTTGGCGACAGCGAAGTATCGGAACCCGTCGGCGCCGTGAGAGGTTCGGTCATGGAGAGGCTTGTCCTTCCAGCAACCGCGGTTCTCGTCCCACTCCTTGCGGTAGTTTTCGAGATGCCCGATGCCTTCCTCGCACTTGGACTCATCGAACACGCAGAGCGGAAGGATCTCCCGCGCCGCCTCGATGCCGGTATCCACGCCTGTTTTTGGCACTACCTGGAACCGGATGGAGTACTTCTCGCCATCGATCACGTAGCCCTCTTTGGCGATGTCCTTGCGGCTCTTGGCATCACTGCCGAACTCGCGGTTCTCGATGTCGTGCGGACCCCAGTGCTCGGAATAGCTGTAACCCTTGTCCTTGAGCACCTTCATGTAGTGCCGCAGGCCTTCGCCGCTGTTCTCGTAGTAGTCGATGACGTGGTACTCGGTGCCGATCTGGCGCACGAACCAGATGGCCGTGGAGTCGCCGACGCCGATGTCCCAGAAGGTCATCACCGGCTGATGACTGTTGTCCGGTATCACGCCAATGCGCTTGTTGGCATACAGCTTGGCGAACTGCTGGGCGTAGTAGGCGCCTTCGACCGACTGCTGGAACGCCTCAACAGGCAGTGACGGGTATTCCCGCTTCATGTCGTCGCCGAGGGACTTCTCCTTGGCGGCGTACCAAGCGCGCTGGCCAGGGTTGGTGGCGATCCCGTGCTTGGCTGCCAGTTCGTTGAAGTAGTCGGTCAGACGTTGCGAGATGACCACGCCGGCCGGGGCCAGCCAGTATTCTTTGTTCTTCCACCAGCTGAAGAAGAAGAACTTCCAATCCAGCAAGCCCAGCGGGGCGCCAGACAGTTGTTGCTTCTCTGCGCTCTGCGAGTAATCGAAGAAGTATCCCGCCCGCCCCTCCGCTGTCGACTCGATCGTGACAAAGCACTCGGCGGCGACAGCTTCGAAGGCGCCGGTGACGATCTCTCGGGCCTTGTGGGGAAACTTGGCGCAGATCTTCCCGAACTCGGATACGTGCAGATACCGTAGAGTCCCACCCCGAAAGGATGTGGACACGTAGAGCGATCCGCCCTTGCTGAACACAAGCTCACCAGCAGCATCATTGCGAGCAGGGTTGGCAGCGCGTATCTCCTTGGGAAGGTTGTCATATGCGTACTTGACCTTCTCGCGGAACAGGCGCTTGGCGTCGTTCAGGGTGTGGGCGATCAGCGCGCACTTGGCTGATTCGAACAGCGCCGCGTCCAACTGGATGATGCAGCACTCGGTGGTGAAGCCGAGTTGCCGAGCCTTGAGGATGATGTTCCGGGTATGCAGGCCATCGAAGTACTCGACCTGCTCGTCCGTCATGCGGAACCGGACCTTCTTCCCCTGCTTGTCGGTGATGAAGTAGAGGTTGTTCAGACGCCAACGCTTGTCCCGGAGCAGCTTCATGTGCTCGGGCTTCATGTCAGGCTTCCTTCGATAATTCATCCATCAGGCTAGAGAGCTCGTCGGCATCAGCTGATTTCTCTTTCTCATCCAGGCCGAAGGCGGTGCGTTCGAGCACCTGCAGGTTCTTCATGGCCGACGACAACTGGAATAGGGTTTTGGAGTTGCTCGGCAGCGACACGGCAGCAAGCATCGAGGCGCGTCGCATGCCGTTGTTGTCACCGGCCGTCTCTTCTGTGATCGCGTCTTCGATCTCTTCGCGCTTCTGGATGGTTGCAAGCAGATCATCCATCAGCAGGTTCGCGAGGTTCGTTGCCTTGCGAATGTCACGACGGTGGCTGCGAACAACCCGGGCGCCTTCCTCTGCGGCCTCCTCGACTATCTCAGCATCCCGCTCAGGGTTCGCACATTGCTCATCGCGAACCTCTCCGCGAACCAGCTTGTTGCGAACCTCTTTGCGGACCTGCTCGGAAAGGTCTCTCGCCCACCCAAGGGCTTTGGCCTTCTTGCGGATGGCGGTATCGCTGACACCGTTCCGCTCGGCGATGGTTCTGATGGAAAGCGCACCAGCCCTGAAGGCTCGTTCGATCGCCTCCCAGTCGGGTTGCTTTGCCGCCATGTTGAATTCCTTCTACTGCTCGACCTTCACGGTGAGCGTTCTGATCTTGCCGCCAGTGCAGTTGTCACGCTTCATGGCCATCTCGACGGCTTGGTAGGCAGTTGCGCCCATGTCCATTGCTGTGAGGGCGTATTCCGATCCGCTGCCCAATGCGTAGGGGCGATCCGGGATCAGGGCTGACTTCCAGAAGCCAGTGGTCTCATCCACGGCCGAATGCCAGACAACACCGTCAGCGATGATGAGCGCGACCGCGCTGCAGCTTTCGACCTGTTGGCCGAACCAGGCGCTGATGATGCTCTCGAAGTCTGCGGTCGAACCCGAGCACACGAACTTGACCCCTTCCCGCTCCAGGCACTTGTCGAAGTCGTCGTAGGTGATCTGGTTGCCTCGGGTGATTCGGCCGTCATACGCGATCACGCCGTCTTTGTAAGCGATGGTCGTCATTGCTTGGCCTCGTCTTGCGGCAGGATCTCGCGGTACCGGGTCGCCTTGCGCGCCTGGGCGGCCAGCTTCTCCTCGTCAACTTCCAGTCCGGCCAGATAGGCGAACGTGTTCACCGCTACCACGTAGAAGCGAAACCACCATGGGTGATAGGCGGTCAGTTGAACGGTCCGGGCCATGGAAGTCACCATGCAAGTCGACATGGAAGTGCAATCAATTGCCAGTATTCCGAGCGTTTCCGCTGGATCCGCGCAATCTATTGCGTGTTGAGTGGCGCCCGCATGACGCCAGGCACCCTTTGGTTTAGTCAGGGATCTTGCAGATGTGCCCGCGCCGGGCGATCGCATACAGGATCACGGCCCCGTGCAGCATCATCGTGAACGGACTGACCGGGTGACCCTTGATGTTGAAGATGAAGCTGCCGAAGGCGGCGATGGCGACCATGTAGAACGAGATGCTCAGCACCGGCTCATCCATCGGTCGAACGCGGCGCAGGTACTCGGCAGCAGCGACCACCACCAGGACACAGAGGAAGGCATCAGCGACTTGCAGGATGGTATGCATCATGTACCCCCGGTAGCGCCGAACTTTCCTGCCAGTGCTCTCAACCCTGGAATGATGTTCATGGCCAGCAGGCCGATCAGGAAGGCAACGCCATATTGAGTTTCACCACCTGGCTCAAGCTTGAAGAATCCAACCGCCAGAGGCGTACAGAAGATCGCTGAGCTGAACCCGGTGAAGAATGCCCATGCCGCTTGCTTGCGGGTCAGGCCTTGCAGGAACGTCAGCGAAAGGATCGCCCCAGCAAACCCGGCGATGATGATGCCGTACTTGGCGAGCAAGACGCCGGCGGCAGTGGTGCTCGCGGGTTCGGCCATGGTGTGACTCCAAGGA
Source organism: Pseudomonas sp. SDO55104_S430 (assembly GCF_054070595.1). Taxonomy (NCBI): domain Bacteria; kingdom Pseudomonadati; phylum Pseudomonadota; class Gammaproteobacteria; order Pseudomonadales; family Pseudomonadaceae; genus Pseudomonas; species Pseudomonas sp. SDO55104_S430. Next base: position 38,841 of record NZ_JBSVXG010000011.1, read on the forward strand.
ATAAAAAAGGCGCCAGTGTGAGGCGCCAAGACGGCTGGGGAGCCGTTGAGTGGTTGCGAGGGATGGATTCGAACCATCGACCTTCGGGTTATGAGCCCGACGAGCTACCAGACTGCTCTACCACGCAAAATCGGGGCAATAAAAAACCCGGCGCGGTGGCCGGGTTTTCTGTGTCATTCTTTAACACGCAAGAAGGACAAGATAGTGGTTAATCTATGCCACTCTGCCACCACCGTCAAGCGGCAATTTCACAAATCAGTCCTTCGGCATCGAGGATCCCCTGAGCCTCGGCCAGCGCAGAGTCGACCATGGACTTGAGCTCCTTGCAGATGGCGGCCTTCCAGCGGTATTGGGTGCGCTCGGCGGTGGGCTCGTCCACCCAGTTGTCCATGCAGTACCATCCGGACGGCAGGACGTTGGTCGAACGTTTTCCATCCTGCCCTGGCAGCTTCGGCATCGCCCAGGTGACAACCGCAGCGTGACGGAAGCGCTCCGGTGCCGGCGACTTCATGGCCTTGGCGATGGTGATGATCGCATCATGCTTGCGCTCGGTGTGGGTCGAGTACTGGGCAAGCAGTGCCATCCAGTGCGCCGGCGCCAAGCCTTTACGCAACCGGCTGAACACCATGCAGTCGACCAGGAAAGCCGCTTCTTTCCCGACGATCTCCCCCTTCTGCTTGGCGCTCTGCACCTTCGGTTCGAAATCGCACCCACCTGCAGAGTTGATGGTCTCGGCGGCCAGGGCCCGAACAACTGCGGATACGACGTTGCGATAGGTCATGTTGATTCCCCCTTAAACCGAATACACAGCGCGACGTTTAGATGCTTCAGCACCTGGCACAGCGTTCTGGATGATGTCCTTCACCTCCTCCGCGCTGATGGTGATACGGCCTTTCTCGCCGTAGGTCTTGGAACGCAGTACTGCGGTGAGGCACGCACGGGACCGCCAGCCACCGTCGTGGGCGTATTTGTCGCCCGGGGCGAGCTGGTTCCACGATTCAACCGTCACGCCGGCGGACTCCTTCGACTGCATGCGGTGATGGATGTGACCGATATCGTTGTATCGGTACGTCGACTCTCCCCAATCCACAGAGAAATCGGTGGCCATCACGTCGATCAGGCGATCAGGCTTGCACTTGTCGCTGTGGTGGCACATCACGAAGGTGTTGCCCATACGGTACGGGATGAACACGCTTGAGTTGTCAAGGACATGTAGCCGTGGGTTCTCCTGATAGACGTGGTTCAGAAAGATCCGCATCCAGACGTCGTTCGATCGGGAGTGGTTGCCCTGGTTGACGATCACATCCACGAACTGGAACTTGGCCAGGGCCTTGTCGACGATAGAGCGCATGATCCGCGCGCAGACTTCGATCATCTTCGGGTACCGGCTGTCGAAGTCGAAGTCGTGGCCCGACTCGCTCTTGGCTGTGAAGTCCTGGTAGTGCGACATGTCGCCCAGATCCTGAATGACACAGCGCTCGCAGCTCGGCGCCCGGTCAATCAGCTTGTGCATGGCAACGATCAGTTCGCGCTCGGCAATCTTCAGGTCGAAGTTGTGGCCGACCTCATGGGAGTGCGCGAGCATGCCGACGTGGGCGTCCCCGATCTGGAACCATGGGATGATGTCGGTATCGAGTCCCTTTTCAGGCCCTGTAATTTCCGGAAGCGGGTCTATACCTTCCATGAACGCATTGGCGAAAGCCTCGTTCAGTTCGCGCTGCCGTTCATGATCGATCGCCGATTTGACCCACTGCAGCACTGGAGCCTTCTGACCCTCCCGATACAGGCTCGACGTTCCGCGCAGACGGAACCCGTCAGGCACGATGTGCGTCATGTCGTGCTCCGGACTCCAGCCTTTGCGGGCCATTCTCGCCTTGCGCTTCTGGAGGCTCCGCAGATGCACGCCGAGATGCTTGGCTGCTTTCGCCACGCTCATGGTGCTAAGCGCCTCTACGATTTGCTCGTCCGTGACTTTACGTTCGACCATTACGCTGCTCCTGCGAGTGCTTCAGCTTTGAGGGCCGCATAGGCCACACAGTCTTCGGCGGAATCGGCGTGGTAGGCCGGGTTCTGCCACTGGCGAACGTCCTTGAGGATCTGGAGCAACAGCCACCCTTCGGCCTCGGTCAGTGACTGACCGGTGATGGTGTTGAACGCAGACACAGTGGTCGCCATGCTGCGCTCGCCTTCGGGCTTGTCGTACTGCTTGCCGCGCTCCAGCATGATGGCCTGGGCTTTACCGAGAAATTCGTGTGCCTTCATGCTGCCTTCCCCTGTTGTGATTCAAAATGGTCAGTGCAAGCCGCCTTGGCTTTGGCCAGGTCGGTGCCGGAATGCAGGATCTTGCCGGCAGGCGTCCGAGCCACGTAGGCGTGACCCTCCTGTAGCGCGTATTTGCTGATCAGGTAGTCGTGATCTGAGGCGATGCAGTGTTTGGTGGTCTGCTTCCAGTTCATGCTGCTGCCCTCTTGAGCTCACGGGTCTTGGCGCGGTATTCGGCGGTCAACGCTTTCAGGTCGTCGACGGTGTATTTCTTCGGATCATGTGGGCCTTCGAGCCACTCGACCTTCTCGGCGCCAATCCGCTGAACCAGATTGATGCGGTAGTTCACGATGTCGCCGGACTTGTGCGTGTTGCAGGGCGAACATTGGAGGTGGCAGTTCAACGGCTCGAAACGCAATTCCGGCGCGCTGGCCACCGTGCGATAGTGGCCCGCATCATTCTTGCCCTGATGGAAACGACCGCAGCTGATGCAGGGTTGCGCGGAGTCCCGGGCGCGGACCCAGGCGTTGAACGCGACCTGCGTGTCCTTGAGATGGTCCGCCCGGCTCTTCAGCTTCTCCTTGCGGACCTTGATCTCACGGCGATCGCGCTGATCGATGGCCTTCTTCGCCTTCAGCTCGTTCCGAGGCGCGTCCTTCAGCGCGCAGGCCGGGCTGCATACCGCCTGACCCAGGCGCTGAGGCACGAATGAGGCCCCACAGGTTTCGACTCGGCATTTCTTCGAGCGGGGCTGCTTCCGGACTGCCGGCTCTTTTCGTGCGATCACCATTTCAGCTCCTTGATCGATCCGAAGTCGAAATCAGGAAGCTCGCTCACCCCATTCAGGTAATCCGTCATGACCTTCACGTCTGTTTCGTCACATGCACCAGGTTCGGACTGCCAGCAGTAATAGGGATCGGTGTTCGGCATCGCTCCATAGCAGGTGACGCCATAACGGCAGTACATGCCGTCACTGACAAAGCCAACCCTGGCTTTTCCCTTGTCGAAATACACGATGTAGTGGTGACGGCCTTCACTCCGGACCAGCTTCGCCTTCTTGCGGTTGCTGCGCTTGATCCACTTCTGGATATCTTCCCCGTAAGTGCTCATGCCGCCCTCCTCTCGCCATAGATGGCGTACATCAGGTCATCCGGATGCGGGAGCAGGAGTTGCAGATGCTCGGCGCAGTAGGCGTCCAGCAGTTCGAGATACTGGGTCATCTCGGCGATGGTGAACTTGCGGGTTTTGGCCCGGCCAACGCGGTACCGGGTGCCATCGGGAAGCTCGACCGGGCGCACCTCGGCCGGCCACAGTTTCGACACCAGGATCTCGTGCCACTCTTCGGAACTGGCGAGCTGGCCGAAGGACTCGCGCAGGTGGGTCTGGATCAGACCGTTCCACATCCATAGAAGCTTGTTCTGCGCATCGCTGCGCTTGCTGCGGACTTCGACGATGGTCAGCTTACGGGGCTTCTTGAGGTCCAGCGCCGTCAGGTAGCCGATCAGGCGAACGCGGTCGGATTCGTTGCGGAGCATGAGGTCAGTCATAGCCGTCGCACTCCCTGCTTGGCCAATGCATCACGCTCGGCGCACTGAACGCACAACTTCACCCCCGGAATAGCCAGACGACGGCCCTCCGGAATCTCTTCGCCGCACTCACATTCCGTTGCGCTCACTCCGGTGTAACGCGGGATCTGGGAAAGGGTCCGGTTCAGGGACTCTTCGATTGCCTCGTCGGCAAGGTCACATACGTCAGCCATCAGAAGCCCTCCTTTCCGCGCTGCGATTCCCACTCGAACGGCACGACTATCATCCCGCCCTCGCGTAGACGGTCGACACAGCGCTCACCCATCGCTCCGGGCAGCTGCCCTGCATCGAGATTAGAGATGACCACCGTGGGCCGCTCCTGCTCGTACCGTCCGTTGATGATTGCGAAAAGCGTGGTCAGTTCGAAGTCGCTGGGCTGTTCCTTGCTCACGCCAACCTCGTCCAGCACAAGGAGATCGGGGCTGACCAAGCTGGACAGGATCTCCGCCTCGCTGCGTTCGCTATTCCGGTCGTACGTTGCACGGATCGCCTGCAGGATGGCCCCAACAGTGCGATACACCGCCGTGCGTGAGGTGTTGTGCAGCAGTTCGTTGGCCATGGCCACGCCAAGGTGCGTTTTCCCGGTGCCCGGCTTTCCGATCAGGACCATGCATCGACCGGTTTCGAGGATCTCGTCGAAGACCTGCACGTAACGTTTGCAGAAGCTCAGAGCCTTGCGCTGGCCTTCGTTCGCAGCCTGGTAATTCTCCAGGGTGCGAGATGTGAACCGTTTGGGGATCAATGCATCACCGAGCTTTCGGGCGATGGACAGGCGAATCTCATAGGCCCGACTGGCCTCTGCCGCAGCTTCGCGATCCTCATTGGCCTGCCGCTGGCACTCAGGGCAGCTGCCTTTCAATTCACGGTTCAGGATGACGGTGACTTTCTGCTCGTACGGCCCGTGCTTCTCACACTCAGCAGGCTGGACACGCATGTTCGGAGTTGCTTCCGGCATGGATACGACTTTTTCAGAGCGCATAGCTGCCGTCCTCTCGCTTGATAAGGCCGGCGTGGTAGTCGCGCTGATCGAAGCCGGTGTGCCGGGACTGGGTAGATGGTTGCGGCGCGGCCTCGGCAAGTCGCTTAGCGATCCAGGCGGCACGAAACCCTTGCCAGCCAGCGAGCAGCGCTTCGGTCATCGCGGTTGTCGAGTCAATACCGAATTCGGATTGGCACTTCGCGATTTCAGCGTTAAGCGAATCCCACACGGTTTGGGTTGTCGCGGCGCGTTTGGTCTTGCGCAGTGCTAGCCAGTCGATGAGCAACTGCTCAGGAATGGCATGCGGGTTGTCGGTGCGCATCTGGACCAGGCCGAATGGTTTTTTCCGGACTGGTTTTTTATCGCTCGGATCATCTGATTCTGCGTGGGGCGGATTAATCTCTTCCGAAGGAAGAGTTAATAGGGGTTCTTTCTTGGAATAAAGAAGGGAGTCGTCGGTTTTGGTCTGTTTCGCATCAGATCCGATTCGGACGATTTGGGCCGAATCAGATGATTTGGTCTGTTTCGGATCATTTTCGTAGTTCCACTCTTTTGGGTCGCAGAGGCCGATATCGCCGCGCGCCCCGCCTTCGCGGTACAGCACTCGACGTCGCAACAGGCCAGATACGGCTTTCGACACGGTATCAGGGTGAATATGGGTAGCCTTGGCAATTGCCGTTGCAGGGATGCGCTGGGCGCCCTCGTTGAAGTTCAGGGTAGCCTTGGCCACATACAGGATGATCTTCATCTCGCGCGCCGACAGGTCGATAGCCATCAGGCTATCCATCAGCTGGTTGTCCATTCGGGTAAACCCCCTGGACTTGTCAAATTGAATGATATTTGCCATAGTTGGCCTCACAGAGTTGTTTCAAGTGCAATGCAAAAAACCGGGGCGCAATCCCGGTTTTTTTGTGCGCGCGATTTGGTATTCGAGTTCTTCATCAGTCCCTCCGCTTACCTTTTCAGGCCCTCATCAGGCTTGGCTCTCGCAGGTGAGTACGGGCGCCTAAATGGTTGAACCGTCCCTGGCATCGTCTTGGGTCTCGTTCGAGCGACGATGTGCTTTTCAATCATTTCCTTTGCCAGCTGCTCTGGCGTAATGCCGAGTTCTTTGGCTTCTTGCCGCAGTAGCTCGATATCCTCTTCATCCGCGATCTGTCGCAAAGACAGGTCGTCATGGGTCTCAGGCATAGAGCCTCCATTGGGGGCCTTCAGGCCATGTCTTGGGTACGGGTAAGCTCATCCCTCATCTGCTGAATTGCAGCCTTGAGAATTTCCCGTGCCAGCACGGCCTTCTGCGTTCCATGGATCTTTGCGAGCGAGCGCAGGTACTCGTCGTACTCATCGCTCAGGCGAACCTTTGTTTCGTTGTGGTTTAGGTGCTTGGGGTCTTCGTACATGTATTGCTCCTTGCGGCTGATAAGGGGGTTGAAACAGAGAGCTTGTTGGGGTGGCGGCATGGCTATGCAGCTTGGGATTTCTGCTCAGCTTTCAGCGCACCATGAGTGATTCGCTCAATTTGGTACTGGCGCAGCTCTGGTACGTCGTCCCACTGCCGCACGGCCTCGTAGGTCACGTTCAAAGCCTTAGCCAGCGCCGAAACAGAGCCGAAATGCTTGATTGCTTGTGTTTTGGTCATGCCGACCTCCTTTGCTTATTCGTATTCAAGCATGCTTGTGTTTGCAAGGCAAGCATGCTTGACAAGCACTCTTGTAAATTGCACTTATGAAAATTACTGATCGAATTACAAAGCTCGTCCTCGCGCGCAAACCTGAAGTGGGTGCGCGGGGTTTCAAGCGAGACATAGCCACCACTTGCGGGGTCAGCTACGAAGCTGTGCGCCAATGGTTTGCAGGCGACACCGGAAACATCAAGAACGACAATTTGAGCGCCATCGCCGAGGGCTATGACACGACAGTTGATTGGCTGTTGTCAGGCAAGGGCGAGCCACCGCGCCGGTCAAGCACGGAAAAGGCTTCAGTCGAACCGACCAAGTCGGCAGCAGATCTCGTTCAGCAAATGCTGGCCAAGCACGGCAAGAATCTTTCAGATGACGCCCGGCAGAAGATCGCCGAAGCGGTTGAGGAGACGGCATCAGAGGTGAAGTCGGGCAACGTGATCTCGGCCGACTTTTCAGGCTTGAAAGTGCGCCCAGACGAGGTGCTCATCCCGCAATATGACATTCGCGCGGCAATGGGCCACGGCCAGGTGCCACCGGAATATAACGAAACGATCCGCAACCTGATCGTGCGTGAGGATGTTCTGCGCGAGAAAGGCGTCTCCTACACCGCGCTCAACGCCCTTGCTGTAATTACTGGCTGGGGCCAAAGCATGGAAGGCACGATCAACGACAAGGATCCAGTGATCGTCGATCGCGGCATCAATGAGTTCGTTGGGGACGGCATTTACGTCATCACCTGGCATGGCTTGCTGTACATCAAGCGTCTCCAGATGTGCGACGAGGACCACTTCTGGCTTATCTCGGACAACGAAAAGCACAAAGACCAGCAAGCTAGGATTGATGACGTGGCAGTGCATGCGAAGGTGCTGCTGATCTGGAATGCGAGAAAGGCATAACGCGTACCCTCAAGACAACCAAGACGGTCGTGTTGGTACGATATTTGCCTCTATTGATAAGCGTAATCGAGTGATGTCAAATAAGTCCGCTTACGTAGAAACCAAGAACTTGCAGACCCAAAAACCGTCTAAAGTCTTGAGTACGGATGGTCAGGACGGCCTTCCGGAGACAGGAGAAGTGACCGATTTCCGGTCGAGACCAAACGGGGACGAATCCCGAATAAGTGAGGCATCTATGGCGAAGAACATCATAAAGAAAGACGAATACGAAGGCTTCTGAGCTGTCGTTATCTCGATCCAAAAAGGAGGCCGCCGGCCTCCTTTTTTAATGCCTGATGGATAGAAAAAATATGGAATTTTTGGCTGCGATTTTTGAAACATGTAAAGCGACGATGGCCCAAGAGTGGTTCAAGGGCTTCATGGTGATGACCGGCGTTATCGTTGCAATCACCTCAGTTGTCAGTGCTCGAACCATCGCCAGGCGCAAGCAAACGGCTGATCTGATGTTCGGCACCAGGGCAGATGACAATCTGAGTAATGGCTACAAGTGCCTTCAGCGCCTGCATACCGATCCTGGATCGAACATGCGATCGTTCGCCTCTGATGACAAAAGCAATTCCGATGACGCAAACAGTATTCGCTACGTTTTGAACCACTGGGAGCGCGTTTTCGTTGGGGTCAGGCAAGGCATTTATGATGAAAAAATGCTTCGCGAAGCCAACTACAACACCGTCATCAGGGTGTGGGCCCAGGCGAAGCCATATGTTGAGGCCGTGCGTGAGGCAGCTCAAAAGCCGACCTACTACCAATGCCTTGAGAGCGCAGCAAAAGGATGGAAGAAAAAACCTCTCAAGGTAATCAAGAAGTGAACTGCAGCCCGGCCCAGTGCCGGGCTTTTGTTTCCGCCCTTCCCTGTCGGAGATAGTGGCTGTACGCCATGGTAGAGTCGACAGTCAATCTTGGAGGGAACCATATGCGAGCATTTTCTATTTACGTAGCCGCCGCACTGTTGGCTATTTCGGCGACATCGCAAGCCGGCGTTTTTGAGGACAAGACTGACCGCTTCACCGGCGTTCGCTCAGTTGCCTGGCAAGCGATTCCAACAGAAGCGGAAACCTTTGCAGTAACGACCGCTGCCTACTACTCAAAAGGCTCACCAACGCCGAATGAATATTACTTTCAAATAATCACCTATGCAGATACTTCACAGTTCGCCGGATGCCCATACGTTGTTTGGCTGATTGATGGGGAGCCAGCGCCATATCTCAATGCCAAGTACAGCATCGACAGCACCGGATCAGCCACAATTGAACGGTTCGTAATGACCCCAGATCGCGCGACACTGACCAAACTTTCATTAGCAAAGCTGGTTGAGTTCAAAGTCTGTAATGTAGAGAGCTCCATTGGCAGTGATGATATGGCCGGCTTGCGCAAAGTCCTCTCTGAAACAAAATAATCCAGGTCATGCCAAAGCCCGCCGAGAGCGGGCTTTTCTGCACCTGTCAGAAAGGCGCAGGCGGCTCTGCCAGCTCCACATCCCCCACCTCGACCGGGCGATCCTCATCGCTCGCCGCCTCCCACTCCAGGGTGATCGAATCGTCCTCATCGTTGATGGTCATGTCGATACCGTCAGTGTCCGACAGGATCGTCAATAGCTCATCCCATTCCCGCTGGCCATCCGTATCCAGGCGATGAATCGTCACTGCGCGGTCCAGCTGCGCTTTTGGGTGATTGATCATCGATGACACTCGCAACGACAACCTCTCCATTCCCGTCATTGGCTTTGGCCCCGCTTCCTTCTTCTTGTCCTGCTTTGCCATAAAACACCCCCTTTGTTGATGCTGTATATCCGAACAGTACAAAATATTTTCACAAGCGTGCTTGCATTAAAAACACAAGCATGCTTTTATAAATGCAAGCCGACTTGCATTACGAAACACAAGCAGTGTTGGCCAGGGCCTTAAAAGCCCTCCGCTCTTTAACAGTCAGGAATCTTCGCGGATCGATCCCCGGCAACGGGCACAGCGCGAAACACAAATTTCGATCTCCATGCAGGCTCTGGAACCTGCCGGACTTCCCTCAGGGGAGTACGCCAAACCATGCAAGCCAGCCGGCGAAGAACACCGAACACGAAATGTGTGACGCCGGCCAGGTGGGGAAACCGCGGCGCCGCGCATGGAATGGAAAACAGATTTCACTGGCTGGCCTTGGCGACAGGGCCAGACGGGAAATCAACAGAGGGCAAGACGATGAATACCGAGCAAAACGCAGCCACACAACAGAGCAAGGCGGCGAGTGAAAAACTCGAAATGCCAAACCCTACCGAAGCGGATCTGGCTTCACCAGAATTCGAAGCCATCTGGCAGGTCATCAAATCGTGGGATGTCAACGTGCCAACCCACTACGAAGGCTACTGCGGCGCCAATGGATCGCACGTAAAAATGATTCTGAATGCGTTGGCCGCAGCCACCTGAACCATCACTTCTGCCCATTCCAAGAGTGGGCAGCGGGATGCGGACGATTCTGCACCGCGCAATGCGGCCCCCTGCATCACCACAGATGGCTTCCTGCTGTTTCAGGATCGCCATCTGGCTTTACAAATGCCTCTCAAACCCCGGGAGGCATTTGAAAGCCAAACCCGACAAGGAAAAGAACATGACAGCTCAAATGACCACCCTGACCTGCGGTGATTCAACGATCAGCAGTCCGGACAAGGCGCTGGTTCTGCAATTCGCCAACTTCGTGCTGGGCGCTGCACCGGTGGAATCACTCGGCACCTGTGGATCGACCATCGCGGTTCCATCGATCGGCTCCTACTGGGCCGGCCAAGGCGGCGTGTATGCCGGCGTAATGCGCGGTGAGGACGGCAAGCCGGACTATCACCTGATCGTGCCGGATGTGAAGGGTGTGAAATTGGCCTACGGCGGTTACGAGAAGGAATCGTCCGGATGCTCGTCTCTCCGCGACGGCCTGGCGAACACCAATGCCTTGACCGATGACGATGAGGATCATCCAGCGGCGAAGTATTGTGAACGCCTCTCTGCTGACGGCCACAGCGACCTCTATCTGCCAGCGATCAACGAGTTGGCGCTGTGCATGGCGAACGTTCCAGAGATGTTCGAGAAGGAATGGCACTGGAGCAGCACGCAGCGCTCCGCCTACTTCGCATTCGGTATGAACTTCGATGATGGCTTTCAGGACGACAGCGCCAAGGTCAGCGAGCTCCGCGTCCGCCCCGTCCGCAGATTGATCATTTGATCATTCATTTATTGCTTTTGATCTCCGTGCAGTACGCCGGCCGGGCGCAAAGCGGCCCGATATCTCCATGGTGATGGAGAGTGCATCGGAGTGTGATCTTCAATCTAGTGGGCGCGGCCTTCGGGCGGCATGAGCAGGTAGCGCTGCTCATCAGCTAAAACGCAAATGAGCGGGCCGGTGCGAACTCCGGCTGCCAAGGGTGTCGTGGATAGCAGCCTTGGATCTCCCCGAGATGACGATTGACCACAAGATCACACCCCGATGCATTCGCATCAAGCAACCATCGAAAGGAGCTTCACGATGATTTTGAAACGCTTCGCGACTTACGTGGCACTCGCGCTCTGCGCGTGCTTCGGCTCTTCGTTCGCCTCGGCGATGGAGCGGCCGATCCAGTACCTGGTTTCCAGTTTCGAGCAGATCGGCGAGCTGCAATCGTCGGCCATGACCCGAATGGAGCTGACCCTCGCCAGTTGGCGAACGGGTGTCGGTGCTGGCGATCAAGCCCAAAAGTCCAACATGCGCGCTGAAAGCAATCACTTCGTCATGGTGTCGGCGGCTCCGGCCGGTGTTCCTGACTGGGATGCCGCAACCACCGCATAAAACCTGAACGGCCTGAGGCCTGAAGAAAAGCCCGGCATTGTCGGGCTTTTCACTGCCTGAATCGGCGAACACCTTGATCTCAGGGGTTTCGCCAATGCAGGTACAGCTGCAAGCGCACTATGAAAGCGCATTTTCACTGTACGTCCACGCGGAGGATTTGCAGCCATGTAACAGCCAGCCAACTATCCGACGCCCCATGCGCCCGGTAGTCATGTAGGGAAGGTAAAGCCCGGTTCGCGCCGGGCTTTTTATTGGGCAATTGGAGGTGAGAACAATGGATTACATGGCAGACCAAATGGACCGCCAGATCGAAGGCGCCCAGCTCGCGCATGAAGAGGCGATGAGCGCAGGTCAGTCGGCAGCGTTTCCTTCTGCTCCAGACCATCAGTGTGGTCGTGAGTACGGCATCACCATTCGCGATTACTTCGCGGCCAAGGCCATGCAGGCGTTCGCGGCGGACGCCAAGCGCGGCCCTGACACCTTGTACATGAACTACGACGGCGCTGCGCGAGAGGCATACAAGATCGCCGACGCCATGCTCTCCGCCCGAGCGGGCTTATGGAGCCAATCATGAAACGCACAACTCCACCCCTGCCCCGCAAGCCCCGCCCCGACGTCCACGACTGCGCCAAAGGCCGTATGCATGACGCGCCGAAGAAGGTCGTAACCACCATGCCGGGCGGGTATATCGCCTGATTGGAGATTGAGATGGCTCATCAGCTAGTCGGCCACATCTGCAAGATATGTGGAAGCGCGTGGCAGACAAGAGCGCGGGCCAAGAAGCACGTCAACCGCAAACATCTGGAACGTGTCACCCACCGGCATGGCCCTGGCCAGCATGTCGATTACCTGTGGCTAGATCTGAGCAAATAAACCGCCATCTCTGGAGGCGATCATGAACGCACTCGCAGCAGCCCAGTCTCGCTGGGACAACATGACCCCGGCCGATACATCAGCCCGTGATGAGGCGGCGGACAATTGGTCGTACAACGCCGGTGAGCAGTTGGTGTTCGGTTGCGACCTGGTGATTCGAACTCGCAGCCAGACGAAGGTGATCACCTACGCCGACTTCCTCGGGAAGGTCCAGGAACGGCTGAACCAGCGCCAGATCGACGGCGAGGACACGGAAGACCTGTTCGCCCAGTTGGTCCTTATGGCGATCAGGACCGGGGTCGGTAAGAGCATCGCCCAACAGCTGCTCGGCGACAAGGACCCACAGGAACTGGCCATGGAAATGGCCGACCCGTGGTTTGACCTGGCCATGGAGCAGGCGGCGGAGGACTTCGACTGATGAACAATCGCGCCGTCTCCGCCATCGAGTACGAGGTCGCCAAGATCGGCGTCACGCACTCCCCTGCCCCTGACCACACCTTCGTGATGGGCATGATCGAGCTCGCCGAGTTTTGCGAGTTGATCGACCCCGCCACCGCCAACAAGTACCGAAACGAACTGGACCAGAAGCGCGACAAGCGCATCAACGACCTGAGGGGAGTTGCCGCATGACCATCATCGCCGGATCGTTTGAAGGAATCGTTGAAGCCCTGAGAAATCGGGGCTTCCTGTTTCTGGTCGACGTGAAATGGATCGACCATCCATGCAAATGCGCGGGCCGCTGGGTCTGCAAGGTCGCCCCATGAGGAACAAGTACGCAGGAATTTGCTACCGGTGCCACGGGAATGTCCCGGCAGGTGCCGGGCACTTCGAACGACATGCTGGCGGATGGCGGACTCAACACGCGGACTGCGCCATCAAGGCCAAGCAGGAAAAGGAGTCGAAGCCATGAAGCGCCTCGCCACCCGCGTGTACACCTTCCAAGAACTCATGAACCGCATCGACCTTGAATACTGGCGCGTCCACTGTCACGGGCAAGACCAGTTCACCTTTGTGCCGGTGCAGTATTGGAGAGCATGACTATGAGAATCGTCACCTGGTGTATGGTCGGCCTGCTGACCATCGCGGTCTTCCAGTACAGCCTGTTCAAGGAGAACGGTGAACCGCGCCGTATCCCTACGCTGCAACAGGTGCTGCGGTGAAGTCGTTTGAAGAGTGGGTGATGCAGCCAGTCACACCACTGAATCAGCGCCCTGCTCTCCCTGAAGGCTTATGGGAGGACAAGCGAGGCAACTTGCTCGCCCAATGCAGGCGCTGTGATCGACCCTACAGCTACGACGGCGACCCTGCAGATGGCTTCGACCCAGACATGTCGTACTGCGGCGGATCTGAAAGGTGCATTCCATGACCAGCCACCAACGCGCACGCCGAATGCTCATCTGGCGCGGCAGCTTTCCCGTACTCGCCATTATCACGTTCCTGATGCTGCTCAGCGCCCTTGCCGACCGCATCACCTCCTGAATCATCGCTTGCAGGCTGTTGACCATGAATCAACACGATCTCAAAAAAGTAATCCATTACGACCCAGAAACTGGCTTCTTCACCAGGCTGAACAGATCACCTGGCAGGCGGGCAGGGAGTATCGGCGACCAAGGATACCGTCGGATAAGGGTGCTAGGGGAAAGGGTCAAGGAGCATAGGCTGGCTTGGTTCTATATGACCGGGCAATGGCCTGATGTCATCGACCACAGGAACTGTATCCGCGATGACAACCGATGGGAAAACCTGAGAGATGCCAGCGTAAATGAAAACCATAGGAATACCGGGATAACCGACAAAAACACCTCTGGGGTCAAGGGCATTTCTTGGAAGCCGCGGGATAAGGCTTGGGAGGCTGGAGTTCGATGTGCTGGTAAGTACCTACGGAGACAGTTTCAGGTTTCAACTTTTGGCGGAGTTGAGCAAGCAAAACTCGCCGCCGCCGCGTGGGTCGTGAGCACCAGAGAGATGGCTCATGGCGAATACGCCAACCACGGATAACAGCAGGTGTGCCCAGCCCGGGCGTGACCTGGCATCCCCCATTCAATAACGAGCCGCCTGCATGGCGGAAGGAATCGTCATGTCAGCAGTAATGAAACAGGTCGACCAAGCGCCGGCCATGTCTGAGTCAGCGCTTGTCGAGGTGTTGAGTGGCAGTCTTTACCCTGGCGCCGCACATAATTCAGTCGTAATGGTTCTGGCCTACTGCCAGGCCGCGCACCTGGACCCAATGCTGAAGCCGGTACACATCGTCCCGGTCTATCAGAAGGGTCGCGGCATGGTTGATGTGGTAATGCCGGGGATCGGCCTGTACCGCATTCAGGCGGCGCGCACCGGACAATACGCCGGAATCAGTGATCCAGAGTTTGGGCCGTCGATTACCACCAAGCTGGCAGGTGTCGAGGTTACCTATCCAGAGTGGTGCCGGGTCACGGTAAAGCGCCAAATGTCGAACGGGCTGGTCGCCGAGTTCACTGCCAGCGAGCGGTGGTTGGAGAACTACGCAACCGCTGGCAAAGACACCATCGCACCGAACGCCATGTGGAAACGCCGTGCGTTCGCCCAGCTCGCCAAGTGCGCCGAAGCCCAAGCTCTACGTAAGGCGTTCCCCGAGGTTGGATCAGCCCCAACGGCTGACGAAATGGAAGGCAAGGCATTCGACGAGCCGGCCCGCGACATGACTCCACAACCGCAGGCCGAGCCAGAGCCTGAAGCGCTGCTGGCCTACCTCGACGAAACGCTAGAAGAGAACGTCGCCAAATGGCAGCCGCTGATTGATTCGGGTCGCACATCGCCCGAGAAGCTGATCGCGATGATCAGCAGCAAGTACACGCTGAGCCCGGCGCAAATCGAAAAAATCCAGAACCTCAAAGCCCTCGAAGGAGATGTCGCATGAAAATTCATAACGTAGCTCAAGGCTCCGCCGAGTGGCATGCCCTGCGCGCCCAGCACTTCACCGCCTCCGAAGCCCCGGCCATGATGGGCGCCTCGAAGTATCAGACCCGCACCGACCTTCTGACATTGAAGAAAACCGGCATTGCGCCAGAGGTTACGGAACAGCAGCAGCGCATCTTCGACAAGGGCCATGCAACCGAAGCCGCAGCCCGCCCACTGGTCGAGGCGATGATAGGCGAAGAGCTTTATCCGATCGTGGCCACCGAAGGCAATCTGCTTGCCTCGATGGATGGCGCGACGATGCTCGGCGAGACGCTGTTCGAGCACAAGTTGTGGAACGAGTCTCTCGTCGCTCAGGTGAGAGCCGAAGATCTGGAGCCGCACTACTACTGGCAACTTGAGCAGCAACTGCTGGTGAGCGGATCCGAGCGGGTCATCTTCGCTTGTTCCGACGGCACAGCCGAGAATTTCGTCAGCATGGAATATCGCCCGGTCGCCGGCCGCGCCGCGCAGTTGGTCGAAGGATGGAGGCAGTTCGAGGCCGATCTGTCCAGCTTTGAAATGGCCGAGGCGCCCTCGATTGTCGTTGGCAAAGCACCGGACGAGTTGCCAGCGCTGCGTATCGAATTGACCGGCATGGTCACCGCGAGCAACCTCAAGGTGTTTGAGGATTCAGCGTTGGCAGTCATAGATTCGGTGAAAACCACACTGACCACCGACCAAGACTTTGCCGATGCGAAGAAGGCGGTGAAATGGTGTGGCGACGTTGAAGATGCAGTCGCCGCCGCGAAGAAGCAGGCGCTCTCGCAAACCAAGACTATCGACGAACTGTTTTCGTCGCTGGACCGTATCAGCGCCCATGCCCGCGAAACTCGCCTGAAGGTCGACAAACTGGTAAAGGCGCAGGAACTGCTGGTGAAAACCAACATCAAGCAAAAAGCTGAGCAGGCGCTGGCCGATCATATCGCGGCGATCAATAAAACTCTGGGCAAGGTGGTGCTTCCGTCTGTGGCATCCGACTTTGCCGGCGCCATGAAGAACAAGCGCACCATCGCCAGTCTTCAGGATGCCGTGGACACCGAGCTGGCCCGGGCGAAGATCGATGCAAGCCAGTCGGCTGACTGCATCCGCTTGAACTTGGCCAGCCTCGCCGAATTGGCCGCGGACTACCCCTTCTTGTTCAACGATGTCCAGCAGTTGGTTGCCAAGGCCAATGATGACCTGGTGACGCTGATCAAGTTTCGGATTTCGGAGCATGAGAAGGCCGAGGAGGAGAAAGCTGAAGCCACTCGCGAGCGCATTCGCAAGGAAGAGTTGCAGAAGATCGCTGACGCGGCAAAACAGGCTGTTCCTGCAGCAGTTGTTGAGCCGACTCCGGCACCCGCAGCAACTCAGGCTCCGGCCTTATCTGCTTCACCAGTTCGCTCGGCTCCTGCTGCCGTGGCGCCCGCGGCATCCCCTACCCAACAGAAGCCTGAAGTTTTTCAGGCCGAGGTCTACGACCTTGAAGCCTTGGTCAAAGCCGTGGCGTACGGACAGGCACCTCTTTCGGTATTGGCAGTCAACTGGGAAGCACTCGACGCTCTGGTCGAAGACCAGGGCCACAACTTCAGCATGGCCGGCGTGAGGCTGGTAAAGGCGGCAGCATGAGCGCATACATCAGCACCGAATTGAACATGGTCAAAGAGTTAGACCCGGCTCGCCATGAACTGGCGCTTAAGGTCGAAGAGTACTTGAGCCGAAAAGGGACTATTGAGGTCTTGCCCTTCTGGGTAGAGCCGAAGGGTTCAACCGAAACCCGGACAATGACGCCGAACTTCCAGACTCCGGACGTCAAGGCCGAGACGGACAAGCAGGCGGCGCGCATTAGGGAAATGGCCAAGACCATGAACCAGCGCGAGATCTGCGAGGCGGAAGGGATTCTGCGCGGCGTGCTTCGCGGGATCGGCAGGCGCTACGGCATCACCTTCGCCGTCGGCGCGAAAATCACCGCGCCGCCGAACAAGGCCTCAAAAGAGGCGGAAGAGAAGCTGGTGGAGAAGATCAAGGAAGCGATCGCCCAGGGCGTCAACCGCAACCAGTGCTGCAAGCTGCTGACCATCAGCACCACCCTGCTCCGCCGGCTGATCGAGGACTACGACCTCGATTATCCGAAGGTGAAGCCGGCATTCAAATGAAAAGACGAGCCCAACAACGCAAGCGACTGGCCTGGCTCGATTTGCCACCCAGTGGAATGGATGAGGTGTGCGATGGCGAAATCGCCAACCGAGAGGAAGCGCGACCAGCGCGAGCGGGACAAGATGACGAAGGCAGAACGCGAGGCCGCTCTCCTGTCACGCCAGATAGTCACGAAGCTTTATCACAACGATGACGCCGCGCTGAAGCGGGTCATGACCAGGTGCGGTATCGACGAAGAGCAGGATCTGATTTCCCGCTTCATCCGCGGCGCCGACCGCATGTCCGACGAGCAACTCGCCGAGCATATTCGCATCGCGTGACGTCACGCCGACCTGTCACACCAACAGAAAACATCAACTTCACCCGCTCCCGGGAGGCCCTATGTCGTCCAAAGGGAAACTCAGCGCCGGATACATAGAACTGCACTTCGCATGCAGCATCTGTGGCAAGCCGCGCAACAAGGGCAACCACACCAAGTGCAGCAAGGCCCGGCAGCAAGAGCACGCACAGAGGAATGAGCCATGACCGCCAAGTTATCGCCTGACTCAATCGGGCTGATCTTCACCATGCACGCTGCAGGGCACGCACCGGATGCAATCGCTGACGCCGCCGACTGCTCCTACCCCACCGTGGTTCGCTACCTCAACGCCGCCGGGATAGTGCTGGGCAATAAAGGCCGCAAGCGCGAGCTCACCGACGAATACGTGACCATGGCCCTGGAGATGCGCGCCGAGGGCAAGAAGTGGAACGACATCGAGGCGCACATCGGCTTCTGCCGGCAGACGTTCCAAACGTGGATTCGCGCTGATAACGCTGCAAAATCACATACCCTGGAGTTCCAATGAAAAACACGATCTCGATCGAGACTGAAGGCCTGAAAATCAAAGGCACTTCCGAGCGCATGGTTCAGCTGCTGATCGCCGGCATGCTCACCCAGACTCTGCCGCCGGCGGCGAATGTCCAGCCTGTCACCAGCGCCGCAGGCGTTCCGGAAGTCGGTGCGTATTGGCCTGGCCAAGGCGGCATCAACGGCGGCTTCGTCATGGCGCGCGGCGATGTGCCGGCGCATTACCTGATCATCGCCAAGGACGATGTCGGCAAGCACGAATGGGGAAACCGCGACAAGCAGTCAGGCGCCACCAGCAAGACAGACGGGCACGCCAACAGCATGATCCTGCTGGCCGATGGCGGACATCCAGCCGCTGAGGCTGCCGACCAATACACCGCCGACGGACACAACGACTTCTTCCTACCGGCCGCTGCCGAGTTGTACCAGGGCTGGCTGAACTGCCCTGAGGCGTTCAGCAAGGAAACCTGGTACTGGTCGAGTTCGCAGCGCTCCGCCGACAGCGCATTCACTATGGGCTTCGATGATGGCTATCAGGACTACCTCGACAAGGGCAGCGAGCTCCGCGTCCGCCCCGTCCGCAGATTCTTTATTTAATCCTTCAATCATTCGTTCTTGATCCGGCACCGGGGCGCAGCAGCGCCTTTTTTGTTGCCTTCGAAAAGAGGAAAGACCCATGACAGCAGCAGCTCAAGCAGAACCGGCAGTGACCATCCCGGAAATCGGCCAGCCT
Organism: Pseudomonas sp. SDO55104_S430; assembly: GCF_054070595.1. NCBI lineage: Bacteria > Pseudomonadati > Pseudomonadota > Gammaproteobacteria > Pseudomonadales > Pseudomonadaceae > Pseudomonas > Pseudomonas sp. SDO55104_S430. Next base: position 57,626 of record NZ_JBSVXG010000011.1, read on the forward strand.
TTCGGTGGTGGCTTCTTCTCTGGCATCACCCGCGACCCAGAGACCGGCAAGCGTCACCTGAACATCACCGCCGGCGCAGCGCATGAACTGGTCGGCAAATGGGGCGAGTACGGCTTGAAGATCGAAGGCGCCGACAGCTTCACTGACAGCCGCGCCAACACCGAGGCCATGGCAGCCGCTGGCAGCGAATTGGCGCAGAAGGTGCTGGCTCTGGACATCGGCGGCTTCACTGACTGGGCAATCCCGGCGCGCGATGTGCAGGAGCTTCAGTATCGCCACTTCAAACCAACGACCCAGGAGAACTGGGCCGCTCGCCGCGATGGCGACAACCCGAACAGCGAGCCGGTCGGCATGCTGTACAGCGAAGAATCGCCACCCCAGACCACTCTGGCAGCATTTCAGACAGGCGGCGCTGAGGCCTTCCGTGACACCTGGTACTGGAGCAGCTCGCAGCGCTCCGCCGACTTCGCATTCAGTGTGTACTTCGTTGATGGCTATCAGCTCTACGACGCCAAGGGCAGCGAGCTCCGCGTCCGCCCCGTCCGCAGTCAGCTTATTGATTGATTCGTTTATTCAATCCGGCCGCTTGCGGCCGGTTGCTCTTGGAGAGCAAGCCTCATGGCAATGCACACGGATTTGCAGATCTACAAGTCATCGCTCGGATTGCTCCAGATGGCCACGAACCTGACCCGGAACATTCCCCGCGACCTCAAGCAGTCCCTCGGCAAGCGCGTCATCGATGAGTGCATCGACGTGTTGATGTTGATTGCCCGGGCAAACGCTACGCCCGACAAGCGCCCACACCTGACCTCGCTGGTCGAGAAGGTCCAGGTGATCGAGTTCCTGATGAGGCTGTTCAAGGACAGTCGATTCATCAGTGTCGGGCAGCATGCCACTGCCATAGAGGTCACGACCTCAATCGGCAAACAGGCATCTGCCTGGAAACGCTCCACCCCAACCGCGCCCGCCACCTGAGAGTCACGGCTTTCAGGTCTGTGCGAATTGAATCTGGTCGTGCCGCTGGCCTGCTGGCCACCGCCATGCGCACAAGAGATACCGCCGGTCTAAAGCGTCCACGTAGGTCTCGCGCAGTTTCCTTGCTGATCGGCTCTGCCTTCGGCTTGGCGACGTAGATAGCACGATAGGTCGCAGCGCTCCGCCAACAACGCATTCAATATGAACTTCGATGATGGCAATCAGAACAACAACGACAAGAACAACGAGCTCCGCGTCCGCCCCGTCCGCAGATTCGAATGTTGGGCCCTATCCATTCAGCGAGTTTGTCCAGGCTTACTACGACTGCCGGCGCACGAAGCGCAACAGCGCCAGTGCATTGGCTTTCGAGTTGAACCTGGAACGCAACCTGATGGAGCTACACGACGACCTGCTCGCCGGCACTTACCGGCCGGGCCGCTCGATATGCTTCGTGGTCACCCGGCCGAAAGCCCGCGAGGTTTGGGCTGCAGCGTTCCGGGACCGCGTCGTCCACCACCTGCTGTACAACCGTGTGGCACCGCGCTTCTACGCCAGCTTCATAGCGGACAGTTGCGCGTGCATCCCTGGGCGCGGCACGTTGTACGCCGCGAAACGGCTTGAGGCGAAGATCCGCAGCGCCACGCAGAACTGGTCGAGGCCAGTCTTCTACCTTAAGTGCGACCTGGCCAACTTCTTCGTCGCGATCGACAAGCAGGTGCTGCGCCAGCAGCTGGCCAAGAGGATCACCGAACCGTGGTGGTTGGCACTGGCCGAACAGATCCTGATGCATGACCCGCGCGAGGATTACGAGGTGCGCAGTCCGGCCCATCTGTTCAACCGGGTTCCGCAGCACAAGCGCCTCACCGCGCAGCCGGCGCACCTCGGTCTACCGATCGGCAACCTGTCATCGCAGTTCTTCGCCAACGTCTACCTCGACGCCTTGGACCAGTTCGCCAAACACCAGCTCGGCGCCAAGCATTACGTCCGTTACGTCGACGACTTCGTGTTCCTGCACGAATCACCGCAGCAGTTGAACCAGTGGCGCGAGCAGGTCGAAGCTTTCCTGCCGCGCCTCGGCGCCCGGCTCAACCCGAGCAAAACCATCTTGCAGCCGGTGGATCGCGGCGTGGACTTCGTCGGACACGTCATCAAACCCTGGCGCCGGACAACGCGGAAACGATCACTGGCACAGGCGTTGAAACGCACCGCCGTAGCGCCGGCCGATGACCTGCGAGAGACCGCAAACAGCTACTTCGGGCTGCTCGGCCAAGCCAGTCACAGCCAGCGGGATCGCGCGGCACTGGCCAATGTCGTGCTCCGACGCGGAAACACGGTCAACGCAGCACTCACCAAAACATTCCAGCGAAGGAGCCCAGCATGAATGACTGGATCGCTTGTAGCGAAAGGCTGCCAGAGGTCGACCTGAACGCACCGAAATACGCGCAGCGGGTACGGGTGATCGCCGGCAAGCCCGGATATGTCGGTGAACTGACATTCGGGACCAATGCCTACGCGAAGAACCATGTTCCGCACTGGCAGGAATCAAGTGGCCGGCCTGCTGTTTGGACGCCGACCCACTGGAAGCCAATGCCAAGCTGCCCAGCCTGCTAAGGCAAGGATCCCCTATGGAAATCGAATACGGCTCGGTCTGCTCTGGCATTGAGGCGGCGACACTCGCCTGGAAGGCCATCGGAATGCGCGCGGCCTGGTTCGCAGAGACCGAGGCATTCCCCAGCGCGGTGCTGGCGTACCGCCATCCGAAAACGCCAAACCTCGGTGACATGACCAAGCTGGCCGCCAAAGTGCTCGCCGGCAAGATCGCTGCACCGGACGTCCTCGTTGGCGGTACCCCTTGCCAGGCGTTCAGCGTGGCCGGGATGCGCGAAGGCCTGGCCGATCCCCGGGGCGCTCTCACCATCAAATATGTGGAGCTTGCAGATGCAATTGACCATGTTCGAATCCAGCAGCGAAAGCCCGAGGTCGTCCTCACCTGGGAAAACGTCCCCGGCGTCCTCAGCGACAAAGGCAACGCCTTCGGATGCTTTCTTGGCGCGCTTGCTGGGGAAGACTGCGAACTGCAGCCTTCAGGGAAAAAATGGCCGAACGCTGGTTGTGTGTATGGACCCAAAAGAACAATCGCGTGGCGGGTCCTGGACGCCCAATATTTCGGACTGGCCCAACGACGCCGCCGTGTGTTCGTTGTCGCAAGTGCTCGAGACGGATTCGATCCCACCGAGGTACTTTTTGAGCGAGAAGGCCTGCGCCGGGATACTGCGCCGCGCCGAGGCCAGGGGCAAGACGTTACCGGATCAGCTCCTTTCGGCCCTGCGCTCCAGTGCGGATGCGGAGAAGTGTTCGCCGAAGAGCTCGGACCGTTCGGCTGCGTGAACTGCGAGGGTGATGAAGGCCCGGCGGTGTCTATGTTCGGCGGGATACCGGCGTTCGGTGGGCACAGTCTGGAAGGGTCGGTAGAGCGGTCAGCCACCCTGACGGCGAAGGACACGCGCCTGGACATGGAAAGCGAAACGTTCTTTGTCGCGCCGACTCTGGCCGGCGGCGGACGAAAGTCCGGAGGGTACTCTCTCGACGATATCCCGATCACCGCGCCAGCGCTTCGGGCTCAGGCCCAGAGCAGCCACCGCGCCGACTCCGAAGCCTTCATCGTCGCCGGCACACTCAACGCCAATGGCAAGGCAGCTGGCAGCGCGACCCAGCAAGATGCGGAATCTGGTCTGCTGGTTGTGCACGGCACCCAAGATCCAGATGTCCGCATTGATCAGGCGCACACGCTCGGTCGGAACAACGGCATGGAAAACGCCGTGCTCGCCTTCTCCTGCAAGGATCACGGTGCGGATGCTGGATCGATATCGCCGACCCTCCGCGCGATGAGCCATTCAGGCAGTCACGCCAACGCAGGCGGCCAGGTCGCGGTGTGCATTACCGGCGAGATCACTCACACGCTGAAGGCCGACGGCTTCGACGGTAGCGAGGACGGTACCGGCCGAGGGCAACCGATCACGGCCGGCCAAACCGGAGTCCGCCGCCTCACCCCGCGTGAATGCGAACGCCTCCAAGGCATGCCGGACGACTACACGCTGATCCCATGGCGCGGTAAGCCAGCCAGCGAATGCCCGGATGGGCCGCGCTACAAGGCGATCGGCAACAGCAAGGCGGTCACTGTCGTTCGCTGGATCGGCCTGCGCATACTCAAACAATTGGAAAATGCCCAATGAGCCAATCACGTAAAGGCAGCGCCTTCGAGGCCTGCATCAACATGGTGGTCGGTCTGATAGTTAGCATGATCGCCAATTCCATCGTATTCCCACGCTTCGGCTTTAACCCATCCCTACTGGACAACATAGGGATAACCATCATCTACACCGTGATCTCCCTGGTCCGATCTTATTGTTTGCGTCGTGCATTCAACATGCTCGACCGAGCCTAACTCCCTCCCCCTTCAAAGTCAGCCGCTATAGCGGCAAGGACGAAGTCATGTCTGAAGAAAACAAGCACACAGGGCCAGACCACTTTCGCTACGTCGACTCCATTGGGCCGGAAGGCGTGACGATCGTCTGCCGTAAATACGTTGTGGTCCGGGAAAGCGAGCACTGCTACTGGATCGTTCCCGAAAGCTCGGAAGGCTGGGCGCGTGCACGGCAGGCGGCCACAGGCAAGGCTTTCAAGGATGCGAAGCGAGTATCGAAGGATTCGTGGCGGCGCTTCGCTTACCCAGAGAAAGACAGAGCACTGGCTTCCTACAGGGCCCGCAAGCGGCACCAGATCAGCCACGCCGAACTCGCCATTGAGCGTGCGAAAGCGGCTCTCGCTGACATCAAGGACATTGAAGCGATCAACGACGAGCACCTGTGCTCGGGCGGCGACTACATCAAACAGCTCAACTGGACGGACTGCTGATGACCATTTCACCACAACCGAAGGAACGGCCGATCCTGTTCTCGGCCCCGATGGTGCGCGCCATTCTGGAAGGCAGGAAGACGGTAACGCGCCGGGCGCTCGCCGGCGGCCTGGATCCGGAACGACTGGGTGAGACGATGACCAAGGCCCAGTGGGCAAAGGTCAACCGCGAGCTGCCCGTGGCATTTGGACCGGCCTACTTCTGCCCGTACGGTCAGCCAGGCGACCGCCTGTGGGTGCGCGAGACCTGGTACTGCGATCACTTCGAAGTCCAGCAGGGCCCATACCTGCAACCCGCCGATATGCACGACCTTGACCAGTCACGAGAGCACGGCGAACTGGTGTACGCCGCCGATGGACTCGCTCCATACGAGCAAGAGCAGCCAACGTGGAAGCCATCCATCCACATGCCGCGCTGGGTCAGCCGTATCCTGCTGGAGATCACCGACGTGCGCGTCGAGAGGTTGCAGGACATCAGCGAACAGCAGGCCCAGGCCGAGGGAATCGTCGGTGTAGCTTTTCGGCCAGACGACGGCTGGCCAATCTGCACCGGCTACATGGTGGGACCTGACGACGGCAAGAGCCCCCTTCAAACGACCGCAGCCAAAGCATTCTCTGAACTTTGGTCAGCCATCAACGGTGTTGACTCCTGGAGCGCAAACCCCTGGGTCTGGGTCGTCGAGTTCAAGCAGGTGACGCCATGACCGTCCTCGATGCTGGAACAGGCATGCTGCCGTTGAGACGGCAGAAATATGGGGCCGCCGGTGAGATATACCCATGCCCCACGCATACCGGAGATAGCTGCAGCTCCTGCGGTGGCACCGGGTACCGCGCAGTCTGCAACCAGACGGGCTGCCATGAACACGGCTGCCAGGCTGGCTGCTCTCGGTCGGCAGAGGATTTCAGGCTACAGAAGCTGCGCGAATCGAAGGTGACGCCATGATCGCCCTCGCCTGGTTCGCCTACGTGTACTGCTACAAGGTAACCAGGAAAAAGTCCGCCTCACCAGTTGCTTCAGGTACGAGCTGATTGGGCCGCAACTGATGAGGCGAACAATAGAACGCTAGTTCCGTTTTCTCTCATTGTCGCCTTCACCGCGAAATATATCCCCTACCCCACACAAGAGCCTGCCGGTGTACGGCGGGCGAGGAATTTCTGCATGTTCGAAATCATCAAAGCTTGGTGGTCCCGCAATGTTTTCCGGGCGAATCCGTGGCACGACAAGTTCGTGCTGCTGAACTTCATCGACCTTTACTACAAAGGGCAGCGCGACACCGTGCTGGGTATCACGCTGACCTCTGGTGACAAAGGCGATTACCCGGGCAACAAGCTGGTGATCCAGATCTGGAAGTTCTCCGCCTGGATCAAAATTCCCAACATCATCAAGCCGTGGGCCGAGCAGCACACCTTCACCAGCCTGAGCCCTGAGGCCGAAGCCAAGCGAATTGCAGAGTACGGGCACCTTCATTACTACGAGTACCACTCTCGTAAGTTCGGCTTCCATTTGACCACCCACGGTATTCACACCAACTTCGGCCCGAGCACCTGGGATTCCCGGACCACAAAGTCTCGATACAACTCATTCCCATGGCGTGAGTTCGATATGGTCTTCCATGCCATCTGCGACGCGTCTGGCGTCGAGCATGTTGAGAAGGGCCAAGGTGTCAGCCTCGACTTTAAGGAAAGATGGGCGATCAAGGACACCATGCCGCGCTACGTGTTCCTGCTCCGGGATTACGACGGGCAAGAGATCCGCGCCTACTGCTACATGGAGAAGCGCGTGTACCGCATAGGCACTGGCTGGGTGAAGAAGTACTTCGGCGCGCTGCGCCCGGCCCGCACCTTTGTCGAACTGGATATCTCCTTCGACGGAGAGACAGGGCCCGAGAAAGGATCGTGGAAAGGCGGAACCATAGGCACCGGCATCAAGGCTGAGAGAGGCGATAAGCACGATGCCCAGTACCTGATCGAGAAGTATTGCGGCGGCACGCATCGCGCCAAGGGCGCCAACTACCAGATGACTCTGGTCCGCCGTGAGCCCGACGCGCCATACACCAACGAAACGTACCGCAAGTCATCGGCCGAGCGCCGCGGCGAAACCTACGCCCCTCTCGCATAACCCATCACCACCTTCTGCCGCCTTGCGCGGCATGGAGCCCCTATGTCTCGCATTGAAGAAAGAGAAGGCTGGAACCTGGCCGATGAGTTGATCAAGGCCGGTCGCCTCGTAGATCCGATTTTCGGCGGTGTGGAGCGAGTGATCGCCAACATCGAGCGCACCGCAGCACTTCGGCCTGAGGGTTACCGGGTCGGCATCCAGAAACGCATCGAGGTAGAACGTCATGGCAACTGCTGAACTGCACGGCCAGAAGATCAACCCATTTGAGCAAGGCTATGCCGCGTTCCTCAAGGGGCTCGGGCTCAAGCAGAACCCATTCGATACCGACAAAGACCCTGCTCCGTTCTCCAAGCAGCGCTGGATTGACGGCTGGAATAAGGCCTATAGAACCCGACTGGAGAAACAGACATGAATGACGACTTGATACTGGTGCCGCGCGGCCTTTTGGGATCAGCATCCCATGCGATCGACAAAAAGCTTGATGCGCCAGAAACGCTTAAATTGCTTCGTCGGTACACATGCGGAGATTTGTTCCATCCGCTCTCCGACGCGCCTGTTGCGCCGCAGGATTTTCAGCCGATCTATCAGTTTTCTGGTATTTCCGCTCCCTCTTGGAGTGACATAAGCAAAGAGTGTTACGACGAATACACCGCTCGTGGGCGGGAGAATGGCTGGCAAACCCGCATTGTCTACAACCACCCCTATGCTAGCGAGCTTGTCGCGCACTGCCATCTACAACGGGCAAAGCTGGCCGAGGCAAAGACTGACCGGCTTCACAAGGATCTCATCGCCGCCCAAGCCACAATCGCCAATCAGGCGAAGATGATAGAGCACCTGCGGGGCGGGCTGACTGGATACACCGCAGTCGACATGACGACCGCTGCCGCGCAAGGGTTCAGGGATGGGGTGGCGAGTAAGGCAGAACCATGCGATGGATGTTTCATGGCTGAAGCTGAAGCGCTACGCAAGGACGCCGAGCGTTACCGCTGGCTGCGCAACAGCTCAGACAACTTCGACTGCTCGCAAGCAGAAAGCATGGAAGAGATAGACGCCATGATCGATTCCGCCATGAGCAAGGAGGGTTGAGATGAACAAACCAATGACCGAAAGCATTGACCGATTCCTGCGCCTCGATGAGGTTCTACACACCACCGGCCTGGGCCGAAATACGGTTTATCGGCGGATCAGGGAGGGCACCTTCCCAAAACAGGTTAGAATAGGTCCCAATTCGGTGGCATGGCGTCAGTCGGCAATCGCGCAATGGATGCTCGATCTGAACCCCAGCAACGATCAATCAGTACATTGATCAGTACACCAGAAACACCACCTCATTCAAAACCCTTTAAACTCCAGCATTACAGGTCATACCGTGGAAATCTTCAAGGAATTTACGTTCGAATCCGCCCACCGCCTGCCCCACGTCCCGGATGGCCACAAGTGCGGACGTCTGCACGGTCACTCCTTCAAGGTGGCGATTCACCTCAGCGGCGAGATCGATGCACACACCGGCTGGATCCGCGATTTCTCCGAAATCAAGGCGATCTTCAAGCCGCTGTACGAGCGTCTGGACCACAATTACCTGAACGACATTCCCGGCCTTGAAAACCCGACCAGCGAAGTGCTGGCCAAATTCATCTGGGCCGAACTCAAGCCCCTGCTGCCGGAACTGAGCGCGATCCGTATTCACGAGACGTGCACCAGCGGCTGCATCTATCGCGGCGAGTAATTTCCTCCGCTCTTGCTCCCTGTAGGAGCGAGCATGCTCGCGATGGTCGTCAACGATAACGTTGACAGCCTGACTCCCCGCGGTGTCTGTGCCTCCATCGCGAGCATGCTCGCTCCTACAGGGTTTCATCGCAGAGAGGACCGCGTTTCATGGCTGATTGGCCCCTGCCCCAGACCTACCGCTTTAACGGTCACTCCGTCCGCTACGCCGTGCGCGGCGACGGCCCGCCTTTGGTGTTCGTGCACGGCACGCCCTTCTCCTCTTATGTCTGGCACCGCATCGCGCCGCATTTCATCACCACCCACCGGGTGCATTACTTCGACCTGCTGGGCTACGGCCAATAGGAAAAGGTCGATGGTGACGTGTCTCTGGGCGTGCAGAACGAGTTGCTGGCGCAGTTGCTGCAACACTGGGGACTGGATTGCCCCGACGTGGTGGCCCACGACTTCGGCGGCGCCACCGTGTTGCGTGCGCATCTGCTCAATGCTCGCAATTACCGCAGCCTGACCCTGATCGACCCGGTTGCGCTGACGCCCTGGGGCTCGCCCTTCGTGCAGCATGTGCGTCAGCATGAAGCAGCGTTCAGCGGATTGCCCGACTACATCCAGCGGGCCATCGTGCCGACCTACATTCGCGGCGCGATCCACCGGCGAATCCCCGACGACGAACTCGACCCCTACGTGCAACCCTGGCTGGGCGATCCCGGGCAAGCGGCGTTCTACCGGCAGATCGCGCAGATGGACGAGCGCTATACCCGCGAGGTCGAAGCGCTGTACCCCACCCTTCGCTGCCCGGTGCAGATTCTCTGGGGCGAAGATGACCTGTGGATCCCCATCGAACGCGGCCGCGCGCTGCACAAGATGATTCCCGGCTCGCAGTTCCATGCCATCCCCAATGCCGGTCACCTGGTCCAGGAAGATGCGCCTGAAGCCGTAGTCGCCGCGCTGCTGCGATTCCTGCCCTCAGCCAATACCCCCTGAAGAAACCCGATCCCCTGTGGGAGCGGGCTTGCTCGCGAAGACGGTGTGTCAGCCAACAGATTCATCGACTGA